>CABUCP010000329.1 GCA_902490055.1 uncultured Klebsiella sp.
CCAAAGTTAGCACACTTCTTTACACCACGCAGAGCTTTATTCACAACCTTCCGCTTGACCTTCCCGTAGCGGGAGGGTTTAAGCTTAAATATTCACCAGCAGAATAAAAGGATGTGAATATGCAACGTCGTGAGTTTATCAAATTATCGGCCGCGATTGGGGCTGTCAGTGCCTTACCGCTCTGGAGCCGCTCTGTATTTGCCGCCGGTCGCCCGGCGCTGCCGGTTCCTGATTTATTAACCGCCGACGCGCGCAATCGCATCACGCTGACTATTCAGAGCGGAAAAACGCAGTTTGGTCCACATCTCGCCACCACCTGGGGCTATAACGGCAATCTGCTGGGGCCCGCGCTAAAGCTGAAGCAAGGTGAGGCGGTGACCGTTGATATTTACAACCGCCTGGCGGAGGAGACCACCGTTCACTGGCACGGACTGGAAGTGCCTGGTGAAGTTGACGGCGGCCCGCAGGGCGTTATCGCCGCGGGGGGCTCAAGAACCGTGACCTTTACCCCGACGCAGCGCGCAGCGACCTGCTGGTTCCACCCGCATCAGCATGGCAAAACCGGCCGCCAGGTCGCGATGGGGCTGGCGGGTCTGGTGTTGATTGACGATGTCGAGAGCGGGCAACTACTGTTGCCGAAGCAGTGGGGAATTGATGATGTTCCGGTGATCGTGCAGGACAAAAGGTTCGCCGCCAGCGGGGAAATTGATTATCAGCTCGATATCATGAGCGCCGCCGTTGGCTGGTTTGGCGATACGCTGTTGACTAACGGCGCGCTATACCCGGAACACGCGCCACCACGCGGTTGGCTGCGCTTACGTCTGCTGAATGGTTGTAACGCCCGTTCGCTGAATTTCGCTACCAGCGATCGCCGCCCGATGTACGTGGTGGCCAGCGATGGCGGATTGCTGGCTGAACCCGTCAAGGTCAGCGAACTACCGGTGCTGATGGGGGAACGTTTTGAAGTATTGATCGACACCAGCGATGGTAAGGCATTTGACTTGATGACGCTGCCGGTCAGCCAGATGGGTATGGCGATTACGCCATTTGATAAACCGCAGCCGGTTCTGCGCATACAGCCTGTGCTGATCCCTGCTTCGGGTAAACTACCCGATACGCTGGCCGCTATGCCCGCGCTACCGTCGCTGGAAGGTTTAACGCAGCGGACGCTGCAGCTCTCCATGGATCCGATGCTCGATATGATGGGGATGCAGGCGCTGATGAAAAAATATGGCGACCAGGCGATGTCCGGTATGAACTATGGAATGATGATGGGCCATGGCGACATGAGCAGCATGGAAAATATGAATCATGGCGAGATGAAGAATATGAACCATGGTGGCGGAATGGGACATGGCACCTCATCTGGTCAGGGATTTGATTTCCACAACGCCAACCGCATTAACGGCAAAGCCTTTGATATGAACGTGCCGATGTTTGCTGCGGCTCAGGGACAATATGAACGCTGGCTGATTTCCGGTAAGGGCGACATGATGCTGCATCCTTTCCACATTCATGGTACCCAGTTCCGTATCCTTAGCGAAAACGGTAAGCCGCCCGCGGCGCACCGCAGCGGCTGGAAAGATACCGTCCGCGTGGAGGGCGGGGTTAGTGAAGTGTTAGTGAAGTTCGATCATCGGGCGCCGAAGGAGTTTGCCTATATGGCTCACTGTCATCTGCTGGAGCATGAAGACACCGGGATGATGCTCGGCTTTACGGTTTAACTCGCGAAAAAAAAGCCCGGCGTGAAGCCGGGCTGAGGTTGTTTTACTTCGCGTCATCCGGTAGCGCGTAGGCAACGATGTAGTCACCCATTTTAGTACCGAACGAGCCATGACCGCCGGCAGAGATGACAACATACTGTTTGCCATTCACTTCATAGGTCATCGGCGTCGCCTGGCCGCCCGCAGGCAGACGCGCCTGCCACAGTTTTTCACCATTGCTCATGTTGTATGCGCGCAGGTAGTTATCGGCGGTGGCGGCGATAAACAGCACGTTTCCGGCCGTCGAGATCGGCCCGCCCAGCATCGGCATACCCATGTTGAATGGCACTGGAATCGGCAGCGGGAACGGCAGGCTATCCTGCGGCGTACCGATGCGCTTTTTCCACACGACTTCGTTAGTTTTCAGATCCAGCGCCGAGATATAACCCCAGGCCGGCTGTTTGCACGGCAGGCCAAACGGCGACAGGAACGGGTTCAGGGTAACGCCAAACGGCACACCGTACTGCGGCTGAACGCCGGACTCGGTTCCTGAGCCTTTTGCGTCTTTTGGCGGTTCCATCGGGTTACCCGGGCCGCGTGGGATCAGTTTCGAAACGAACGGCAGCGCCATCGGGTTGGCGATAGCCACCTGACGGTTTGGATCGACGGAAATTCCGCCCCATTCAAACATCCCGAGGTTACCCGGGAAGACCAGGGTGCCCTGCTCAGACGGCGGGGTGAAAATGCCTTCATAGCGCATCTGGTGGAAAATAACGCGACACACCAGCTGGTCAAACATCGTGGCGCCCCACATGTCTGCGCCGGTCAGGTCTTTCTTCGGTCGGAAACTCAGGTCTGAGAACGGCTGGGTTTTAGCGACGTAATCGCCTTTCGCCGCGCCCTGCGGAACCGGTTTTTCCGGCGCAGGCACCACCAGTTCGCCATTACGACGATCCAGCACGAAGATGTTGCCGGTTTTGGCCGGCGCGTAAATAACCGGTACGGTCTTACCGTTAACATCGATGTCGGCCAGCGTCGGCTGCGATGGCATGTCCATATCCCACAGATCGTGGTGTACGGTCTGGTAGCTCCATGCCAGCTTACCGGTCGTTGCGTTCAGCGCCACGATGGAGCTGGCATAACGTTCCTGCTCCGGTGTACGGTTGCCGCCCCAGATATCCGGCGTGGTGACGCCCATCGGCAGGTAAACTAAATCCAGCTTGGCATCGTAGGCGGCTGGCGCCCAGGAGTTAGGTGAATTGAGTGTGAAGTGATGCTCATCATCCGGGATCGCATTGGGATCTTTCGCGCCCGGGTCGAAGGCCCACAGCAGCTTGCCGGTATTCACGTCAAAACCGCGAATCACGCCAGAGGGTTCACGAGTCGAGAAGTTATCGGTTACCGCCCCGGCAATAACGATAGTCTTGTCGGTGATAATTGGCGGCGAGGTTGGTTCATACATGCCCGGCGTGGTCACCGGCATGTTGGTCTGCAGATTGAGAATACCTTTGTTGGCAAAGGTTTCGCACAGCTTACCGTTGTCGGCGTTAACCGCGAACAGGCGACCGTCGTTCACCGGCAGGATAATGCGGCGCGGGCAGTCGGCGACAACGTCGGCAGGGGCGTTATCTGCTTTGGCTTCATGATAGGAGACGCCGCGGCAGGTAACGTGCTGGAACGACGGATCGGCGTTGAGCTGCGGGTCAAAATGCCATTTCTCTTTACCGGTGGCGGCGTCAAGCGCGAACAGACGCTGGTGCGCGGTACACAGATACAGCATGTCGCCAACTTTTATCGGCGTGACTTCGTTGGTGATTTCACCCGGATCGTTCGGCTGCTTCAGGTCGCCGGTGCGGAATACCCAGGCTTCCTTCAGGTTCTTCACGTTATCGGCGTTAATCTGCTTCAGCGGCGAATAACGCTGGCCTTCCTGGTTGCGCCCGTAGGCCGGCCAGTCGCTATCGGCGACCGCAGAGATCGGCGCAGCGGGCGTCGCGTCGGCGCTCAGCGTGCCGTTGACTTCCTGCGGGTCGTTGAAACCGGCCCAGGTAAGGATCCCGCCGCTTATCAACAGCGCGATAACCAGACCGCCAACGGCGCCAGCGGATGGCACCGGCAGGCGGCGCCAGACAAATGGCAGAATCAGCCAGATGCCGAAGAACACCAAGATGTCGCTGCGCGGCGTCAGCGCCCAGAAGTCAAAGCCGACTTCCCACACCCCCCAAATCATCGTTGCCAACAGCAGGGCGGCGTACAACCACAGCGCAGCGCGCTTGCCGCGGAACAGCATGACGGTGACGGCCAGCATGACCAGGCCAGCGATAGGGTAGTACCAGGAACCGCCGATAGCGGCCAGCCATACCCCGCCGATTAACAGATACAGGCCGCAAAACGCCGCGAATAGCGCCGTTAGCGTCACGAGTAGCCGTGATTGTTGAGATTTTGTTTCTGCCATAGAAAGACACTCTTTTGTTGTTAATGTTTTAACTGCAATTAATTATAGGATTTAACAACTGTGATCGGAATCACAAATATGGCTTTATTATTCACTGCATCGTACATTTCGTTTTGCTGGTATACTGTATCGCTTGCCGGTCAACGTCGATGCGATAGCAGCGGCTTTGATGATTTATCCTAAGAATCAAATGGTTAGTTTAATGAAACATACTGTAGAAGTGATGATCCCGGAA
>CABUCP010000330.1 GCA_902490055.1 uncultured Klebsiella sp.
GAGAACAGAGGCCTGATTTTCGAGATATCAGGCTGATTATTGAGAAAATCGTCAGGGTAATAGCCGTAGTTATTGACACCGTTGAGCTGCAGCGTTCGCATCCAGTCAACGAGCTGTTGGTCGTCGATGGCGTTCTGCTGCGGGCGGTTCCAGTCTTTGGCCTGTAGCTCAAAAATGGTTTTCTTTAATGCTCCCGGTTTGGTGCTTACCGCACGTACCAGGCGAGCAAGCCAGGCATTGCTTTCCGCCGCCGGGACGGATTCCATCAGCGGCATCGCCATCGGCACCGTCCAGTCGTAGGCCGCCAGAAAATCATCCAGATTTTGTGCAAACCAGGCTTCGCTTTCCGGTTGCACGATCGGTAGGGCGAAAATATTTCGCGCCGTTCTCACCTGCGGGCCGCGTATCTCCTTGACGCTCTGGCTAAGCGTGCGGGTGAAGTCGATAAGCGCCTGGCTTTTAAAGCGCGTCCAGCGCTGCAGCGCTTCAGGATTTGCGCGGATCTGCGCGATATCGCCCTGCTGGCCCGTCGCCCGCCAGGCGGCCATGGCATCGGCGCCGGCATCCTCGTAATCCGTCAAAACGGCGTCGTCGTGGAACAGCACGCCGTCAAAAGTGCTATATCGGGCAAGATCCTGATAAATATCGCGGATCTCATCGCGCACCTGACTGTTCCACGGCGACAGCCGTACGTAGGGGCGGGTCGCCTGATATCGCGTTTGGGTTTGCGGATCCCAGCGCTGTACGCGCGGTAACGAGCCGTCGAGATCGAATGCCAGCACCGGCATCCAGGCATACACTTTGACGCCGCCGCGCGTTTGCAATTGCCAGGCGACAAAGTTGAACAGATCGGCGCGAACCGGCAGGCGGCGGTTGGGGAAGTAGAGCGCCTTCACCGTGCCGTCGCCGAGCGGATCGGAGAAGGCCTGCAGGAAGACGTGGGTGATTTTCATGTCGTAGACGCGCTGGATGAGCTTGTCGATGTTCCTGGTCTGCTGGGCAGGGTCCCGATCGTAGACGTAATCAAGATCGACATGCATGACCCGCACCGGTTCGCGCTCCTGAATTTGCGTGACCGCATTGGCGAACGCTTTGATCGACGGGTTGCCGGAAATCAGCAAGCGGGGAATGTTGTCCAGTTCGCGCACGTCGCCCAGACCATCGCCGAGGGTAAACGCCAACTGGTAACCGCGCTGTTTGGCGATGGCCAGCGAGGTGCCGTTGGCTGCGCCATAGGGCCATACCCAGGCACGCGGCGATGTGCCGGTGACCCCGGCAATCTTTTCGCTCACCTTGCGTACGTCGGTGTCGATGCGCTGGTGGAATTGCTGGTCGCTCTCGTAGCGCCCGGTGGCTTTATCGTAAAAACGGTTCGCAACCGCCGGTTCACGGCTACCCTGCGGGTTGGCCTGAATTCCGTAGTGTGAAGCCCAGGTATGGGCGCCGATTTCAACCAGCGGCGACTGACTAAGCTCGCGTACCATCTGCCAGGTGGCAAAGCGGTCACGGGGCGTCATCAGGCCGCCGAAATCAACTTTTTGCTGGCCCGGCGTGTCGACCCAACTACCGACCGGCGCCCATAATGCCGGTACGTTCCAGGCTTTGAGCAGCGGCCAGACGCGGGTATAAAAGCTGCTGTAGCCGTCGTCGAAACTCAGCAGAAACGCTTTGGGCGGCAGGGAGATCAGCCCCGCGTGAGCATCGAGAATGTTTTGTACGCTGATGGCTTTGTAGCCGTTGTGCAGCAGCCATGCTATCTGATCGTTGAGCGCGCTGGTGCGCACCGCCAGATAGCGCTGATCGGCAGCGTCGTCTTCGACATCGTGATAGGCCAGCACCAGAAACTTATTCTGCGGCCAGGGTTTATTCGCCTCCAGCTGTGGCCGCGCATCCGGCGGCAGGAAAGGAACCGTTTCTGCGCGGACCGCGCAGGCCATCAGGAGCCAGCCGATAACCATCAGGCTGATGCGGATACTTTTGTTGAACATGTTCATCCTTAAAACCGTAAATTCGCATCAAGGGCAATGGAGAGATTGCTTTCGCGCTTGCCGTCGTAAGGGCGCTTGTCCCAGTTGAGCATCACGCCGGTATCGATCACATTGTTCCAGCGGATGCGCTGGCCGTAACCGAGCATGGCAATCGCGCCGGTCGCATACGCTTTTTGCCAGTAGGCGCCGCCGCCGGCGGCGATCTGCTGGCTCCAGACGGTATCGTAGTGTTGATACATCACGTGGTCGGCGACCAGCGCCGAGGTGGCGGAGAAATCGCGTTTCGGGTTGTAGTAGAGGGTATCCGCGCGGCTGTTGGCGCTGGCGGAGATCCCGGGTTCGAGGTCGAGGGTGATGGTTGGCGATTGCCAGAGCCGCTCTTTGCCGGAAAGCGCGTATTCCTGACGACGGTTGTGGTCGGAAAAGCGGCTGGCGGCAGCGCTGAAGCGATATTCACGCCGCTCGTTCTGGTACCAACGCACCCAGCCTTCGCCGCGGTTGGCGCTGATGCCGTTACGTAAGGCGCGCAGCGGCGTCTGCCGCGAAAGACGTTCGGCTTCGCCGCCGATCTGCCAGCGGTCGTTGATACTCTGCCACGCGGACAGCCGGGCGCCGGGTTTGTTGTCGCCGGCGAAGTTGTTGTTGGAGATTTCCAGCTCGGCCCAGGCGTCGCGCGGGCGCCACTCGATGCCGCCAAACAGTTGGCGACTGGAACCTTTCCCCTCATCAAAATTTCCCTTAGCGAAGCGATTACCGGCGAACAAGCGCCAGCTATCGGCCATTGGCGGGCCGTAAATCGCCGCATCCCAGCTAAAATCATGGCTACCGCTGACCGGGTTATCGGAGTGAATACCCTGAGTCGCGTTGAGGCGTAATTCCGACAGGTGATGCACTTCGCGAGCGCGGACTAACCTTTGCGTGCTTAGATCTTCAGGGCTACGCGCCTGAACATCGTCGGTGAGCAGCGCCATCTGTCGCCACTCCTGCAGATCCATTGCCACATAGGCCTGTTGGCGTTCGAGAGGAATGTTCGAGGGTTCCAGCGCTTCAGCGGTTTTGAGCTCTTGTTCGGCGGCGCGGGGGAGGCCGCGGGCCTGCAGGATTGCGGCATAATCGATGCGCAGCCCCTGGTTGCCGGGGGCGCTCGCCGCCAGGCGGCGGGAGAGCGCTTCCGCTTCCGCTAGCGCATTGGTACTAAGCAGATACTGTACCTTGAGCGACTGCGCGTTCAGCCACTGGTCATTTGGCTGCGGCGTTGGGGAACCGTAAGCGTAGCGGGTGTAGGGAACGTCTTTGGAGACATTGTCGAGATAGTCGCGGGCGGCCTGATATTGGCCGCTATCCAGCAGGGCGTAGAACAGTTCATGTTGATTATCCTGTGGATCGGGACGGTAATGCGGATGCTGGCGGGCGACTGCCCGCGCAGCATCAACGTTCTTCTGCGCAAGCCAGGAGGAGATAACCCAGCCGATGGCCCAGTCAGGAACCTGCTGCTGTGCGGCGGTCAGCGACTGATATTCCGCCGTCACTTGCGAATAATAGCCGCGTGCGTACAGGGCCCCGAGGCGGTCGACGCGCGCGCGAGTAAGATCCTGCGCGGCCTGCGGATCCTGACCCCAACGGGCGAACAGCGCGTCGTAACGATTGAGCGCGGTTTGCGCCAGACTGAAGCGTTCTTGCTCGCCGCGCGAGGCGGTGTCCGCCAGGCGAACCCACTCGGCAGCGGCGTTGATTTCCAGCTTTCGCCGCTGTGCCGGCGTTAAAGTCGTTTTCGCTGACCATTGCAGCGCAGGTGTATTAATGCGGTTGCTATTCAGGCTTTCAATCAGGCTATTGAGCGTTTCCTGATTTTGCGGAGCAATATTCAGCGCGCGCATATCGGCGAGCAGCTGGTCCCAGCTTTTTCCCTGGCGTAAATAGACATAAGAGAGCGCCTGCAGATGAGCGGCGCTCTGCTCTTTGGCGACTAAGCGCTGGGCTTCGCTTACTGCCTGCAGGTCATGTCCCGCATCGGCCAGCGTTTTAATGCGCGCGATGCGGTAATCGTCGTTTTCCGGCTGCTGGCTAAGTGCTTGATCCCATAGCGCTAGCGAAGCTGACCACTGGCGTTGATTACGGTAAGCCTGAGCCGCCGCGGCGGTACCACGCGCGGGCAGCGCCATATAAACCTGATAGCGCTGCCAGATCTGAATAACTTCACCGTCACGTCCGGCCCATGAGGTGATCTGTAGCCAGTCGGCCACCTGCTCAGGTGTTAAGGCATGCTGTTGTTGATAGCGCTGGAGATAATTGAGAAAAGGGGCGTAATTCCCCTCACGCGCCTGTAGTACGTACTGATCATATATCGGCTCAGCCCCCTGAACCAGAATTGGCGCGAACAACAAACTAATTGAAAGTGA
>CABUCP010000331.1 GCA_902490055.1 uncultured Klebsiella sp.
CTTTTCCCTTCTTTGGTATGCTATCTTCTTCTCACACGATAAGCCTATTGGAGCGAATCATGAAAGTATTGGTCACGGGTGGTAGCGGTTACATTGGAAGTCATACTTGCGTACAGCTGCTGCTGCAGGGACATGAAGTGATTATTCTCGACAATCTCTGCAACAGTAAACGCAGCGTATTGCCGGTCATTGAACGTCTCGGCGGCAAGAAAGCCACCTTTGTCGAAGGCGATATTCGCAATGAAGCCTTGATGACGGAAATTCTGCACGATCACGCGATTGAAGCGGTGATCCATTTCGCCGGCCTGAAGGCCGTCGGCGAGTCCGTCGCCAAGCCGCTGGAATATTACGACAACAACGTCACCGGTACACTTAAATTAGTTTCCGCCATGCGCGCAGCCGGTGTGAAAAACTTTATTTTCAGCTCCTCGGCGACCGTTTACGGCGACCAGCCAAAAATTCCTTACGTTGAAAGCTTCCCAACCGGTACGCCGCAAAGCCCATATGGCAAAAGCAAGCTGATGGTTGAGCAGATCCTCGCCGACCTGCAGAAAGCCCAGCCGGACTGGAGCATCGCGCTGCTGCGCTACTTCAACCCGGTCGGCGCGCATCCGTCAGGCGATATGGGCGAAGACCCGCAGGGCATTCCAAACAACCTGATGCCGTACATCGCGCAGGTTGCGGTTGGCCGTCGTGAATCGCTGGCGGTATTCGGTAACGACTACCCAACCGAAGATGGTACCGGCGTGCGCGACTACATCCACGTGATGGACCTCGCCGATGGCCACGTAGCCGCCATGGAAAAACTGGCGAACAAAGCTGGCGTCCATATCTACAACCTCGGCGCCGGCGTCGGCAGCAGCGTGCTGGACGTGGTCAACGCCTTCAGCAAAGCCTGCGGGAAACCGATTAATTATCACTTCGCGCCGCGCCGCGATGGCGATCTCCCGGCCTACTGGGCTGACGCCGCCAAAGCCGACCGCGAGCTGAACTGGCGCGTGACGCGCAACCTTGACGAAATGGCGCAGGACACCTGGCACTGGCAGTCCCGTCATCCGCAGGGTTATCCGGACTAATAGCCTTAAGGTAAGGCTCTAAGGAAATACCATGACGCAATTTAACCCCGTCGACCATCCGCACCGTCGTTATAACCCGTTAACCGGGCAGTGGATTTTGGTTTCACCGCATCGCGCCAAGCGCCCCTGGCAAGGGGCGCAGGAGACGCCGGCAAAGCAAACTTTGCCCGCGCACGATGCCGATTGTTTCTTGTGTCCGGGCAATACCCGCGTCACCGGCGACAAAAACCCGAATTACACCGGCACCTACGTGTTTACTAACGACTTTGCGGCGCTGATGACCGATACCCCGGACGCGCCGGAAAGCGACGATCCGCTGATGCGTTGCCAAAGCGCACGCGGCACCAGCCGGGTTATCTGTTTTTCGCCAGACCACAGCAAAACGCTGCCGGAACTGAGCGTTGAAGCGCTGGAAGGCGTGGTTAAAGCGTGGCAGGAACAGACCGCGGACCTTGGGAAAACCTATCCCTGGGTCCAGGTCTTTGAAAATAAAGGCGCGGCAATGGGCTGCTCCAATCCGCATCCACACGGTCAGGTCTGGGCTAATAGCTTCCTGCCGAATGAAGCGGAACGTGAAGATCGTCTGCAAAAGAAATATTTCGCTGAGCAGGGTTCACCGATGCTGGTGGATTATGTGCAACGCGAACTGGCCGACGGCAGCCGTACCGTTGTAGACACTGAACACTGGCTGGCCGTCGTTCCTTATTGGGCGGCCTGGCCATTTGAGACGCTGCTGCTGCCCAAAGCGCATATCCAGCGTCTGACCGATTTAACCGTAGCCCAACGCCACGACCTGGCGCTGGCGCTGAAAAAGCTGACCAGTCGTTACGACAACCTGTTCCAGACCTCTTTCCCCTACTCCATGGGCTGGCACGGGGCGCCGTTTAATAATGAAGATAACCAACACTGGCAGCTGCACGCCCACTTTTATCCGCCGCTGCTGCGCTCCGCCACGGTGCGCAAATTTATGGTCGGTTACGAGATGCTAGCTGAAACCCAGCGCGACCTGACGGCAGAACAAGCCGCCGAAAAACTGCGCGCCGTTAGCGATATCCATTTTCGTGAATCAGGAGTTGAAGAATGAGTCTGAAAGAGAAAACCCAGGCGCTGTTTGCTGAACAGTTTGGCTACCCTGCCAGTCACGTCATTCAGGCGCCGGGACGCGTCAACCTGATTGGCGAACATACCGACTACAACGATGGCTTTGTGCTGCCGTGCGCCATTGACTATCAAACCGTTGTTAGCTGCGCGCCGCGCTCTGACCGTATCGTCCGGGTCATTGCCGCCGATTATGACAACCAACGCGACGAGTTTTCTCTTGATGCGCCGATCGTCAGCCACGATACCCAACAGTGGTCAAACTACGTGCGCGGCGTGGTCAAGCATCTACAGAAACGCAATAATCACTTCGGCGGCGCCGATCTGGTGATCAGCGGCAACGTGCCGCAAGGCGCGGGTTTAAGCTCCTCGGCTTCGCTGGAAGTCGCCGTCGGCACCGTGTTCCAGCAGCTGTATCATCTGCCACTCGACGGCGCACAAATCGCCCTGAACGGCCAGGAAGCGGAAAACCAGTTCGTCGGCTGCAACTGCGGCATCATGGACCAGCTAATCTCGGCGCTGGGCAAAAAAGATCATGCGCTGCTGATCGACTGCCGCACCCTCGGTACTAAACCGGTATCGATGCCAAAAGGCGTCGCGGTCGTTATCATCAACAGCAACTTTAAACGCACCCTGGTGGGTAGTGAATACAACACCCGCCGCGAACAGTGCGAAACCGGCGCGCGTTTCTTCCAGCAGCCCGCACTGCGCGACGTGAAGCTTGCGCAGTTTAATGCCGTAGCCCACGAGCTGGACCCGATCGTTGCGAAACGCGTGCGCCATGTATTAACGGAAAATGCCCGCACCGTCGAAGCGGCAAGCGCGCTGGCAAACGGCGATCTGCAGCGCATGGGCCAACTGATGGCGGAATCCCATGCCTCTATGCGCGATGATTTCGAAATCACCGTGCCGCAAATCGATACGCTGGTCGAGATCGTCAAAGGCGTTATCGGCGACCAGGGCGGCGTGCGGATGACCGGCGGCGGCTTTGGCGGCTGCATCGTGGCGCTGGTGCCGGAAGCGCTGGTTGATAAGGTCCAGCAGACGGTCGCTCAGCAGTATGAAGCGAAGACCGGCATTAAAGAGACCTTCTACGTCTGTAAACCATCCCAGGGGGCCGGCCAGTGCTAACCTCAACCACCGACTTCGCGCCCGACGGTCAGCCGTGGAACCTGATCACCCTGCGTAACCACGCGGGGATGACGGTCACGCTGATGGACTGGGGCGCCACCCTGCTTTCGGCTAAAGTGAAGCTTGCCGATGGCAGCCTGCGCGAAGCGTTACTTGGCTGCGCGACGCCGCACCTGTATAGCGAACAGGCGGCCTATCTCGGCGCATCGGTCGGCCGCTACGCCAACCGCATCGCCCACAGCCGCTTTACGCTTGACGGCCATAGCGTGACGCTGTCCCCTTCTACCGACGCGGGCCACCAGCTCCACGGTGGGCCGGACGGCTTCGACAAGCGCCGCTGGCAAATTGTCAGCCACGACGACAGCCAGGTACTATTCGCGCTCGACTCCGCCGACGGCGATCAGGGCTACCCTGGCCACCTGCAGGCAACGGCGCGCTATCGTCTGACTGACGATAACCGTATTTCGATTGAGTATCGCGCCACCGTAGATAAACCCTGTCCGGTGAATATGACTAATCACGTCTATTTCAATCTTGATGGCGTGCAGGGCGACGTGCGCAACCACCGTCTGCAGATTTTCGCCGACCAGTATTTGCCGGTCGAGAGCGACGGTATTCCGCAGGGCGACCTGCGGGATGTCGCGCAAACCAGCTTTGATTTCCGTGAAGCAAAAGTTATTGCCGAAGCGTTCCTTGCCGATGCCGACCAGCAGAAGGTGAAAGGCTACGACCACGCGTTTCTGCTGCAGGCCAAAGGCGACGCCCGCCAGGCAGCGGCGCAGGTCTGGTCTCAGGACGGAAAACTACAGATGGCGGTGTACACCTCAGCCCCGGCGCTGCAGTTTTACTCCGGTAACTATCTCGGCGGCACGCCGTCGCGAAGCGGCCAACCTTACGCCGACTGGCAGGGGCTGGCGCTGGAAAGCGAGTTCCTGCCGGATTCGCCCAATCATCCGCACTGGCCGCAGCCTGACTGCGTATTACGCCCCGGCGGCGAATACGTCAGCCTGACGGAATATCAGTTTATCGCCAGATAACGCTAAAACCCTCCGACGGAGGGTTTTTTTTCGCCTTTT
>CABUCP010000332.1 GCA_902490055.1 uncultured Klebsiella sp.
GCGTCAACAGGTTCGGTTGTACACTCTGTCAGAAGGACAGTGCAGGCAAACCTGCTACGCTTGAAATGTGGAGCACAGCAATTCGCCGCTCCCAACGTACGTCGCGAATGACCTCGTCATTTGGCGAGGAGTCGTGCGCTCAAGGCGATAGCACAGAGGAAAAGTATGCTTAAAAGGAAAAAAATAAAGCCGATTACGCTTAGGGATGTCACCATCATCGATGATGGTAAGTTGAGGAAAGCCATCACCGCGGCATCGCTCGGTAATGCGATGGAGTGGTTTGATTTCGGTGTGTATGGCTTCGTTGCTTATGCCCTGGGTAAAGTCTTCTTCCCCGATGCCGATCCAAGCGTGCAGATGATTGCCGCGCTCGGTACCTTCTCGGTTCCCTTCTTGATTCGTCCGCTCGGCGGCCTGTTCTTCGGGATGCTTGGCGATAAATACGGTCGACAAAAAATCTTAGCGATAACCATCGTTATCATGTCGATAAGTACATTCTGTATCGGTCTTATTCCGTCGTATGCCACCATTGGTATTTGGGCGCCGATTCTGCTGCTGCTGTGTAAAATGGCGCAGGGTTTCTCGGTCGGCGGCGAATATACCGGGGCGTCGATCTTCGTGGCCGAATACTCGCCTGACCGTAAGCGTGGTTTCATGGGCAGCTGGCTGGACTTCGGTTCGATTGCCGGCTTCGTGATGGGCGCCGGGGTGGTGGTGTTAATTTCCAGCGTCGTGGGCGAAGAAAACTTCCTCGACTGGGGCTGGCGTATCCCGTTCTTCCTGGCGCTGCCGCTGGGGATTATCGGTCTGTACCTGCGTCATGCGCTGGAAGAGACGCCGGCGTTCCAGCAGCACGTGGATACCCTTGAACAGGGCGACCGCGAAGGCCTGCAGGAAGGCCCGAAAGTCTCGTTTAGAGAGATTGCCACCAAACACTGGCGCAGCCTGCTGACCTGTATTGGTCTGGTGATTTCCACCAACGTGACCTACTACATGCTGCTGACCTACATGCCGAGCTACCTGTCGCATAACCTGCACTACTCGGAAGACCACGGCGTACTGATTATTATCGCCATCATGGTCGGCATGCTGTTTGTCCAGCCGGTTATCGGGATGCTGAGCGACCGCTTTGGCCGTCGTCCGTTTATCCTCATTGGTAGCGTCGCGCTGTTTGCGCTGGCGATCCCGGCCTTCATCATGATTAACAGCGACGTTATCGGCCTGATCTTCGCCGGTTTGCTGCTGCTGGCGGTGGTGCTGAACTGCTTTATCGGCGTGATGGCGTCATCGCTGCCGGCGATGTTCCCGACCCACATCCGCTTCAGCGCTCTGGCCAGCGCCTTTAACATCTCGGTACTGATTGCCGGTCTGACGCCAACGCTGGCGGCCTGGCTGGTGGAAACCACTCAGAATCTGATGATGCCGGCTTACTATCTGATGGTGATTGCGGTGATTGGCCTGATTACCGGTCTGTCGATGAAAGAGACCGCGAACCGTCCGCTGAAAGGGGCGACGCCTGCGGCGTCTGATATCCAGGAAGCGAAAGAAATTCTCGGCGAGCACTACGATAACATCGAGCATAAAATCGAAGATATCGATCAGGAAATCGCTGACCTGCAGGAAAAACGTTCACGTCTGGTACAGCAGCATCCACGTATCAACGACTAACCGTTTTAAGCTGTGAAAAATGCCGCCGCGGGAAACCCCGGCGGCATTTTTTATGCCTGCGACGGCGCGAGGCTGTGACGACGCTGCTGGCTCAATTTGCGGTACTGCTGCGGCGGCATCCCGACGTAGCGGGTAAAGGTGCTGTAGAAGCGACTGCTGGAGCGGAAGCCGGCGGTGAGGGCGATATCAAGGATAGTCTTATCGGTATCGCTTAGCAGCGCGCGTACGTGGTTAATGCGCATCGCGGTAATGTACTGCTTCATGGTCTGCTGCATCACCCGCTGAAACACCCCCATTGCGTAGTTTGGGTTGAGCTTAACGTGCTCGGCGACGGCGTCGACGGTTAACGCCTGGTCGTAATGGGCGGCGATAAATTCCAGCATCTGGCTGACGTAAAACTGCGCGTGGCGCGAGACGCTGTTCTTGTGCGTTCGCGAGGTTTTATTGACCAGAATCGGCTGCCAGCCGGAGAGGCTCAGACGCTTGAGCATCAGGGCGATTTCATCGATCGCCAACTGGCGGATTTGTTCATTGTCGTGGTTCAGTTCCTGCTGCCAGCGACGCACTTCAAAAGCGCTTAATTGCTGGGCGGCGAGGGATTTAATCACCATTCCGTGGGTCACATGGTTAATCAGTTCGCGATCCAGCGGCCACGAGAGGAACAGGTGCATCGGCAGATTGAAAATCGCCATCTGCTGACAATCGCCGGGACGGGTGAGCTGGTGCGGCGTACAGGCCCAGAACAGGGTGATATAGCCTTTCTCGATACGCACCACTTCGTTATTAATCAAATACTCTACATCGCCGTCAAATGGCACGTTAACTTCCACCTGGCCGTGCCAGTGGCTGGCCGCCATGGCGTGCGGCGGGCGCAGCTCGATATCCATGCGCTGGTACTCGGAATAGAGCGCCAGCGGGCTGCGGCTCTGCTTTTCATCGCTGCTGCACATGTGCGGGTCGGGGGGGAGGGAAGTGAAGCGGTGTTCCATCATGGGCTGATTCCTGGATCGTCAGAGTGGCTGCGCTTTTAACCGGTATTGATTACAGCTTAGCGGAATAAACGGCCCGTTTTCTCTCCTTTTAAGCCAATCTATTCCCAATAACTCAGATTTTGTGGCGTTCAATGGTCGATCTGAGTTTCCGGGAATGCTCCGGTAGGAACAGGGCAGCATGACGGCGAGCGGCGTGCCACTCTGAAAGCGTTCAATGACCTGATGGAGAGAGCGCGATGTCTGCCCCAAAAATTACCTTTATCGGCGCCGGTTCGACGGTGTTCGTCAAAAATATCCTCGGTGATGTCTTCCAGCGTCCGGCGCTGAAATCGGCGCATATCGCGCTGATGGATATCGATGAAACCCGGCTGGAAGAGTCGCATATCGTGGTGCGCAAGCTGATGGATTCCGTAGGCGCGAATGGCGAAATCAGCTGCCATCGCGATCGTAAAACCGCCTTGCAGGGCGCCGATTTTGTCGTCGTCGCCTTCCAGATTGGCGGCTACGAGCCCTGCACCGTGACCGACTTTGAAGTCTGTAAACGCCATGGCCTTGAGCAGACCATTGCCGATACGTTAGGGCCGGGGGGGGTGATGCGCGCGCTGCGTACCATTCCGCATCTGTGGGCTATCTGCGACGACATGACCGAGGTTTGCCCGAACGCCACCATGCTTAACTACGTTAATCCGATGGCGATGAACACCTGGGCGATGTATGCCCGTTATCCGCATATCAAGCAGGTTGGCTTGTGTCACTCGGTGCAGGGGACGTCGGAAGAGCTGGCGCGCGACCTTGACCTTGACCCGGCGGATTTACGCTACCGTTGCGCGGGGATCAACCATATGGCGTTCTACCTGTCGCTTGAGAAAAAGCTGGCCGATGGCAGCTACGTCAGCATTTATCCTGACCTGCTGCAGGCCTACTCCGAGGGCCGGGCGCCGAAGCCAAACCTGCACGGCAACCCGCGCTGTGAAAACATCGTCCGTTATGAAATGTTCAAGAAGCTGGGCTACTTCGTCACCGAATCATCGGAGCATTTCGCCGAATACACCCCGTGGTTTATTAAACCGGGCCGCGACGATCTTATTGCCCGCTACAAGGTACCGCTGGATGAGTACCCCAAACGCTGCGTTGAGCAACTGGCGAACTGGCATAAGGAGCTGGAGAGCTATAAGAGCGGCGAGCGCATTGAAGTGAAACCCTCGCGCGAATATGCCAGTACCATCATGAACGCCATCTGGACCGGCGAGCCGAGCGTGGTGTACGGCAACGTGCGCAACGATAACCTTATCGACAACCTGCCGCAGGGCTGCTGTGTTGAAGTCGCTTGTCTGGTGGACGCCAACGGTATTCAGCCGACGAAAGTCGGTACTCTGCCAGCGCATCTGGCGGCGCTAATGCAGACCAACATCAACGTGCAGACGCTGCTAACGGAGGCCATCCTGACGGAAAATCGCGACTACGTTTATTACGCCACTATGATGGATCCGCATACCGCCGCGGTTCTGGGGATCGAGGAGATCTACGCGCTGGTGGACGATCTGATCGCCAGCCACGGCGACTGGCTGCCGGCCTGGCTGCACCGTTAATTTTCTCATGCCGCCGGGGGGATCTGGTCCGGCGGCGCCTGCCATGCTCTATCAAACACTGAAGGAGGCGCTGGCGACAGCGACCTGTACCCTATGAGTATTTCAATCACAA
>CABUCP010000333.1 GCA_902490055.1 uncultured Klebsiella sp.
GTATCCGGCGGCCAAACTGAAAGTTTGGTCGCCGCAATCCCTTATCCCATCAGCATTACGTCGCTCTGACCTGCCGCCATTTTCCGATCTGTGCTTTTTGCGCGGATAATTCCAATTTTTCGCAAATTTCAATAATTATTCATAAACAAAACCACTAAAAGTGTCATAAACTATTAATCGGTTTTTTGCTTTTAGTCGCGAAAATGGATCGGCTCACCACACGCAAGGAGACGGAATGCACCACGCAACACCGCTAATCACCACCATTGTCGGCGGCCTTGTGCTCGCCTTTATTCTCGGCATGATTGCCAATAAGCTACGTATTTCTCCACTGGTGGGATATTTATTAGCGGGCGTGCTGGCCGGTCCATTTACTCCTGGTTTTGTTGCTGATACTAAACTTGCGCCTGAACTGGCCGAGCTTGGCGTCATCTTACTGATGTTCGGCGTTGGGCTGCACTTCTCGCTCAAAGATTTGATGGCGGTAAAGTCGATAGCCATTCCCGGCGCTATCGCCCAGATAGCCGTGGCGACGCTGCTCGGGATGGCGCTCTCCTCGATGCTCGGCTGGTCGCTGATGACCGGCATCGTCTTTGGCCTGTGTCTTTCCACCGCCAGTACCGTGGTGCTACTGCGCGCGCTGGAGGAACGGCAGCTTATCGATAGCCAACGCGGGCAAATTGCCATTGGCTGGCTGATCGTTGAAGATTTAGTGATGGTACTGACGCTGGTGCTATTGCCCGCTATTGCCGGGATGACGGAAAAAGGCGATGTCGGCCTGGCGTCGCTGGCCGTCGACATGGCCATTACCATCGGTAAAGTGGTCGCCTTTATCGCCATTATGATGCTGGTAGGCCGCCGCCTGGTGCCGTGGATCATGTCTCGCAGCGCGGCCACCGGCTCTCGCGAACTGTTTACCCTGTCGGTGCTGGCGCTGGCGCTCGGTATCGCCTTTGGCGCCGTTGAGCTGTTCGACGTCTCCTTCGCCCTTGGCGCATTCTTCGCCGGGATGGTGCTCAACGAATCCGAGCTTAGCCACCGCGCCGCTCACGACACCCTACCGCTACGCGATGCCTTCGCGGTGCTGTTCTTCGTGTCCGTCGGAATGCTATTTGACCCGATGATCCTGGTCGAGCAGCCGCTGGCGGTGCTGGCGACGCTGGCAATTATCATCTTTGGTAAATCCGCCGCCGCCTTCTTCCTGGTACGCATGTTCGGCCACTCGCCGCGTACCGCGTTGACTATCGCCGCCAGCCTGGCGCAAATCGGTGAGTTCGCCTTTATCCTCGCCGGTCTCGGCATGGCCCTGGATCTGCTGCCGCAGGCCGGGCAAAACCTGGTGCTGGCGGGGGCGATCATTTCGATCATGCTCAACCCGGTGCTGTTTACCCTGCTGGAAAAATACCTCGATAAAACCGAGACCCTGGACGAACAAACCCTGGAAGAAGTGCTGGAAGACGAGAAGCAGGTTCCGGTCGATATCTGCAACCATGCGCTGCTGGTCGGCTTTGGCCGCGTCGGCAGCCTGCTTGGCGAGAAGCTGATGGCCCAGGGGATCCCTCTGGTGGTGATTGAAACCTCGCGCACCCGGGTTGATGAGCTGCGCGAGCGCGGCATCAGCGCCGTGTTAGGTAACGCCGCCAATGAAGAGATCATGAATCTGGCGCATCTCGACTGCGCCCGCTGGCTGCTGCTGACGATTCCTAACGGCTATGAAGCCGGGGAAATCGTCGCCTCTGCACGGGAAAAATGCCCGAATATTGAGATTATCGCCCGCGCCCATTACGACGATGAAGTGGATTATATTACCGAACGCGGGGCCAATCAGGTGGTGATGGGCGAACGTGAAATCGCGCGGGCGATGTTACGTCTGCTGGAAACGCCGCCAGCTGGCGAGATTGTTACCGGTTGATACGACGCCCCGCTCGCGGGGCGTACTCTTATCGCGGGATTAACGGTCCCAGTAGGCCTCTTCCAGGCTATCTTCCCGCTCCGGCAGGCCGCGGGTTAAACGCGGTGAATGCTGATTCAGCACCTGATAGCTGACGCGGTTGGCGTATTTGCACACCTGCGCCAGCGATGAGTAGGTCAGCCATTTGCACTTATGTTTGCTGGAGTTCGGCACGTTATTACGATGGTAGTTATTGGCGGTGATATCATGCAACAACGCCGCCAGCGCGCCGTCGCCTGCGCCATTGGTGTTCATGATCTTCTCCGGGCCGCCCATATAAGGCGCGATGTGCGAATAGATACGCAGCGGATTAACGCAATCCTGATGGCGCATCGCACGGCTGAATTCATACTGGTTGAACTCGGCAATCGCCCCCGGCAGGAGCGGATGCTGCGTTTTACGCTTCGCTTCCTCTTCGGTGAAGCTCGCCATATACAGGCCCGCCGGACCTGCGGTGCACAGCACCAGGTCGACCCAGTCCAGCGCTTTATCCGCCGCGGTGAGCGGGTCGGCGATACCGGTCAGCGCTTCCGCTTCCTCTTCATTCATCGCCAGAATCGAAACGTGTTCCTTAAGGAACTGCTGCCACCACTGCGGGTTGTCGGCAATCACGTATTTCGTACCCAGCGTCAGTACCACCGGCACGTCATGCTTTTTGGCGAACTCAATGGCTTTCATCGTTGCGTCCGGCATCGGCTCGCCCGGCTTGCAGCGCACCAGGTATGAAGTCAGCACCAGCGCCGACGCCCCGGCAATCACCTCTTCCGGAATGCTTTCCGGACGCAGCTTGTTCATGTGGCCAGGACTGATGGCAAAGGTGCGCTCGCCGCTATCGCTAATCAGCGTAAAGCAGCGGCCAATGGCGCCATCAACGCCCTGCAGGTAGTTAAGGTCGGTACGGCTGGAAGTATTGCACAGGTAGCGATAGGCATAGCCGCCAATCTCAATATTGCTGCACATCACGCCAAGCAGCACCGAGCGGTCATCCGCCAGCACGGAATAATTGTGCATCGTATTGCCGATAGTACCGCCGGCAAACTGATGAGTAATTAGGCCATCGCGTACCAGCTCCTGATACAGGGCTTCGGCGACGTCATCTTCAATCACCAGCGAATGACCGGCGCTCAGGCCGTAGCGTACGATAAACGCCTCATCCACTTTCGCTTCGATATCCACCAGCGTTTGGTCGATGCCGACCACCCAGGAGACATTGGACTCATTTTCTGGCTGAATTTGTTGCAGCAGCGGATCGCGAGCGTTGACGGGGAAGTAGTGTTTGGATTTGCGTTTACCGGGAAATTTCATAGTGGCGATTTAATGACAGGGAACAAGCGGGGAATAGTAGCATATTCCCCGCTGCACGCGCGATCAGCGATACGTCGCGGTCAGATTCACCATCATCTCAATATGCGCAGGATCGGCATTAAGTGCAGGAATATACTCATATTGCTTACCGCCAGCCTCCTGGAAAATTTCCCGGTTCTGCACCGCTATCTCTTCCAGCGTTTCCAGACAATCGGCGGAGAAGCCCGGACAGATAACCTGAACGTGTTTCGTGCCTTTCTCGCCCAGCATTTTTAGCGTTTCGTCGGTATACGGCGTCAGCCACGGCTCGCGGCCAAAGCGCGACTGGAAGGTCATCATCACCCGTTCCGGCGGCAGGCCAAGCACGGAAACCAGCTCGCGGGTCGTTACCCGGCAGCGCTGCGGGTAATCGTCGCCTTCATGGGCATAACGCTGTGGAATACCGTGATAGGAGAGCAGCAGCACGTCCGGCTCGCCGTGAACGGCAAACGAGGCGCGTACGCTGGCCGCCAGCGCGTGGATATAGTCGGCGTCATCGGCATAGTCGCGGATAAAAGAGATGCCGGGGATAGCGCGCCTGGTCGCAAGGATCCGCGCCAGTTCATCCCACACCGCCGCCACGGTAGAACACGAGTATTGCGGATACAGCGGCAGCACCACGATATGGTCAACGCCCTGCTCCAGCAGTTCATCCACCGCGCTTGCCAGCGACGGCGAGCCGTAGCTCATGCCTAAAGCCACCGGCGTATCCGGCAACCTGGCCGCCAGCGCCTGCTGCTGCTGACGGCTATAAACCATCAGCGGGGAGCCCGCTTCCATCCAGACGGACTGATAGAGTTTGGCCACGCGGGGGGCGCGAATCGGCAGAATGACGCCGCGCAGCAGCGGCCACCACAACAGACGAGACGTATCCACCACCCGCTTGTCGCTGAGAAATTGTCGCAGATAGCGCTTCACCGCCTCGGGCGTGGGCGCATCGGGAGTGCCTAAATTGGCCAGCAAGATACCTGTTTTCGTCTGATGCATTACCGCCTCTTAACCATTTGAATCGCTGACAATTGTAGCGTAAATGGCGCTAAACG
>CABUCP010000334.1 GCA_902490055.1 uncultured Klebsiella sp.
TTTACCTGGTAAAACAGCTGGGTATGTCGGAAGCGGATTCTATCACCCTGTTCTCTTCCTTTAGTGCACTGGTTTATGGCCTGGTCGCTATCGGCGGATGGCTCGGCGACAAGGTGCTTGGCACCAAACGCGTCATTATGCTCGGCGCTATCGTACTGGCTATCGGGTATGCGCTGGTTGCGTGGTCCGGTCACGACGCCGCCATCGTCTATATGGGTATGGCGACTATTGCCGTCGGTAACGGCTTGTTTAAAGCCAACCCGTCCTCCCTGCTTTCTACCTGCTATGACAAGAACGATCCGCGTCTGGACGGTGCATTCACCATGTACTACATGTCCGTTAATATCGGTTCCTTCTTCTCTATGCTGGCAACGCCGTGGCTGGCAGCAAAATTCGGCTGGAGCGTGGCGTTCGCGCTGAGTGTCGTCGGTATGCTGATCACCGTGGTTAACTTCGCCTTCTGCCAGAAATGGGTTAAGCAGTACGGTTCTAAACCTGACTTTGCCCCGGTTCATATGGGCAAACTGCTGGCAACCATCGTTGGCGTAGTGGTGCTGGTCGCCGTTGCCACCTGGCTGCTGCACAACCAGGGAATCGCTCGCATTGCGCTGGGCGTTATCGCACTGGGTATCGTTATCCTCTTCGCTAAAGAAGCGATGGCCCTGCAGGGCGCGGCGCGTCGTAAAATGATCGTCGCCTTCCTGCTGATGGTAGAAGCAATTGTCTTCTTCGTGCTCTACAGCCAGATGCCGACCTCTCTGAACTTCTTCGCGATTCGTAACGTTGAGCACTCGATTCTGGGTCTCGCCTTCGAGCCGGAACAGTATCAGGCGCTGAACCCGTTCTGGATCATGATCGGTAGCCCGATTTTGGCCGCTATCTACAACAAGATGGGCGATCGCCTGCCGATGCCGCACAAATTCGCTATCGGTATGGTGCTGTGCTCCGGCGCCTTCCTGGTGCTGCCGCTGGGGACTAAATTCGCCAGTGACGCCGGTATTGTCTCCGTCAACTGGCTGATCCTCAGCTACGCGCTGCAGAGTATCGGTGAACTGATGATTTCCGGCCTGGGCCTGGCGATGGTCGCCCAACTGGTTCCACAGCGTCTGATGGGCTTCATCATGGGTAGCTGGTTCCTGACTACTGCAGGCGCCGCCATTATCGCGGGTAAAATCGCTAACCTGATGGCGGTTCCGGAAAACGTCACCGACCCGCTGGTGTCTCTGAATGTTTACGGTCACGTGTTCCTGCAGATTGGCATCGCCACCGCAGTCATCGCTTTCCTGATGCTGCTGACCGCGCCGAAACTGAACCGCATGACGCTGGACGACGACACCGTCGCCAAAGCGCGCGAAACCGCGACCGCTTAAACGCCCCGGGAAAACCAATAAATTTAAGGCCGCTAACGTTTGTTAGCGGCTTTTTTTTTACTCCAGGGCGGTCTAACATACAGAAAACTGCAGCCATGAGGAGTGACTGATGAAACTGTTCTACAAACCCGGCGCCTGTTCCCTTGCCTCGCATATCGCCCTACGCGAAAGCGGCCTTGATTTCACGCTCGATAGCGTCGACCTGGCAAAAAAACGCCTCGAAAACGGCGATGATTATCTGCTGATTAACCCAAAGGGCCAGGTTCCCGCGCTGCTGCTCGACGATGAAGTCCTGCTCACCGAGGGCGTGGCCATCATGCAGTACATTGCCGATCGCGTGCCTGACCGCCAACTGCTGGCGCCGGTGGGCACTATCGCGCGCTATCAGACCTTGGAATGGCTGAACTACGTGGCGACCGAGCTACACAAAGGCTTTACGCCGCTGTTCCGCCCGGATACACCGGAAGACTATAAGCCGACGGCGCGCGCGCTGCTGGAGAAAAAACTGCAGTACATTGATGAGTCGCTACAGGATAAGCAGTGGCTAAACGGTCATCGCTTCACCATCGCTGACGGCTACCTGTTTACCGTCCTGCGCTGGGGTTACGCCGTGAAGCTCAATATGGAAGCATATGGCAACATCGGGGCATGGATGGCGCACGTCGCCGCTCGCCCATCGGTGGCGGCAGCGTTGGCTGCGGAAGGTTTGAAGTAAGATGTGATCGCCCGGCTTTATAGCCGGGCCTCTTATGCATTTACAGCTGAGTGGCGCTGAAGTAGTGCTCTGGCTTAGCGATGCGATCCTGCGCCGCAACCACCTGCAGTTCATATTCCTGCATCTCTTTTGTCGCCAGCATAATTTCATATACTGCCGCGGTAACGTGCTCAAGCGCGTCGCGCAGGCTGGCGCCCTGCAGCAGCTTCACCAGCAGCAGACCACTGGTTACATCGCCAACGCCGACCGGCTGACGGCTGCCAAAGTCCACCAGCGGGCGGCTGATATGCCAGGCCTCCTCTGCGGTGACCAGCAGCATCTCAAAACGGTCGCGGCTCATTCCCGCCCGCGCCAGATGTTTCACCAGCACCACCTGCGGTCCTTGCGCAATCAGCTCGCGCGCGGCGCTCACCGCCTCGCTAACGTTAGTCACCGGATGCTCGCAGAGGATCTCCAGCTCGACAAGATTAGGCGCAATGATATCGCTGGCCGGCAGCGCATGGCGGACATGGAATTCAGCCACCCCTGGCGCGACGATGCAGCCTTTTTCCGGGTGGCCCATAACCGGGTCACAGAAATATTTTGCTGACGGGTTCGCCGCCTTCACCTGGCGGACGATACCGAGAATGTGTTCGCCCTGCTCGGCGGAACCAAGATAGCCGCTCAGCACCGCATCGCAGCTTTTCAGCTTATCGATATCGGCAATCCCCTGCACGATCTCCGTCAGATGCGCAGGCGGCATCACACAGCCGGTCCACTTGCCGTATTGCGTATGGTTGGAGAACTGTACGGTATTGAGGGGCCAGACGTTCGCGCCAAGGCGGCGCATTGGAAACTCGGCGGCGCTATTGCCCGCATGGCCAAACACGACATGAGACTGAATGGCGAGGATGTTCTTCATTTTCTTACCACAACCCTAAAAAGAAAAAGGGCGTGGTTTCCCACGCCCTGGTTTTAATTTTTATTTCCAGCAGACCAGGCAGTAATTCTTCTTACCACGGCGCAGTAAGGTATAGCGGCCAAACAGGCGGTCGCTATCGCTGAACACATATTCCGGGTCGGACTGTTTTTCACCGTTGATGGTCACGGCATTAGAGGCGACGGTTTTACGCGCCTGGCCGCGTGACGGCTGCAGTTCGGAATCCACCAGCGCCTGCAGAAGATCGGCGCCTTTGTCCATTTCAATCATCGGCACGCCATCCTGCGCCAACTGCTCGAAGTCCGCTTCGCTCAGGTCGCTCAGGTTGCCGTTGAACAGGCTCTCGGTGATACGCTTCGCCGCTTCCAGGCCCTCTTCGCCATGAACCAGACGCGTGACCTGCTCTGCCAGCACGTACTGCGCGCGCGGCGCTTTACCGCTGTTTTTGTCTTCTTCTTCCAGCGCATTGATCTCGGCAATGTCCATGAAGGTGAAGAACTTCAGGAAGCGGTAAACGTCGGCATCCGCGGTGTTGATCCAGAACTGGTAGAATTTGTACGGACTGGTTTTCTTCGGATCCAGCCATACCGCGCCGCCTTCGGTTTTGCCGAACTTGGTGCCGTCGGCTTTGGTGATCAGCGGTACGGTCAGGCCAAAGACCTGATTTTGATGCAGGCGACGGGTCAGATCGATACCGGAGGTGATGTTGCCCCACTGGTCGGAACCGCCAATCTGCAGCGCCACGCCGTGCAGTTTGTTCAGGCAGGCGAAATCATAACCCTGCAGCAGGTTATAGGAAAACTCGGTGAAGGAGATCCCCTGATCGTCACGGTTCAGACGCTGCTTCACCGCTTCTTTGTTGATCATCTGGTTGACCGAGAAGTGCTTACCAATGTCACGCAGGAAGGTCAGCACGTTCATGCCGCCAAACCAGTCGTAGTTATTGGCAGCAATCGCCGAGTTGTCGCCGCAGTTGAAATCGAGGAACGGCGCGACCTGTTTGCGGATTTTATCCACCCACTGCTGCACGGTATCTTCGGTGTTGAGTTTACGCTCAGCGGCTTTGAAGCTCGGGTCGCCAATCAGACCGGTCGCGCCGCCGACCAGCGCCACAGGCTTGTGGCCTGCCTGCTGGAAGCGTTTCAGGCATAACAATGGAACAAGATGCCCCAAATGCAAGCTGTCAGCGGTAGGATCGAAGCCGCAATAGAGCGCGATCGGGCCTTGCGCCAGTCGCTCTGCTAACGCTTCCTCGTCCGTCACCTGGGCTACCAGCCCCCGCTCTTGCAATTGTTTAATCAAGTTACTGCTAGCCATCAAATTCTCCATGT
>CABUCP010000335.1 GCA_902490055.1 uncultured Klebsiella sp.
TGAATCTGAGTACCCTGACGGAAGCAGACATCATCACCAAACGCGTTATGCCCGCCATCCTCGATGCTGGCTGGAACGACACAACGCAAATCCGACAGGAGGTCAAACTCCGGGACGGTAAGGTCATCGTGCGCGGCAAAGTCGCGGCGCGTAGGACGGTGAAATCCGCCGATATCGTGCTGTATTACAAGCCGGGCATTCCGCTGGCAGTAATTGAAGCCAAAGCCAATAAACATGAAATTGGTAAAGGGATGCAGCAGGGAATTGAATACGCACGCCTGCTGGACGTTCCTTTTGTCTTCGCCACCAACGGCGATGGCTTTATCTTCCGCGATGCCACGGTTGCTGACGGCGAACTAATGGAAAAACCAATTACCCTCGGCGAATTCCCTTCTCCCTCGGAACTGTGGCAAAAATTGTGCTTATCAAAAGGCTACACTGAAGCCCAGCTTCCGGTAATTACCCAGGACTACTACGACGACGGCAGCGGCAAAGCGCCGCGTTATTACCAGCTACAGGCCATCAATAAAACCATTGAAGCCGTTTCCGCCGGGCAGGACCGCGTTCTGCTGGTGATGGCAACTGGAACGGGGAAAACCTACACCGCTTTCCAGATTATCTGGCGCTTATGGAAAGCGAAAAGTAAGAAGCGGATCCTGTTTCTGGCCGATCGCAATATTCTGGTCGATCAGACCAAAAACAACGACTTCCTGCCGTTTGGCACGGCGATGACCAAGGTCACCGGGCGCACCATCGACCCGGCCTTTGAAATCCATCTAGCGCTGTACCAGGCCATTACCGGCCCGGAAGAAGATCAAAAAGCCTTTAAACAGGTGGCGCCGGATTTCTTCGACCTGATTGTGATCGACGAATGCCATCGCGGTAGCGCCTCGGAAGACAGCGCGTGGCGCGAAATCCTCGACTATTTCAGCGCCGCCACGCAGATTGGCTTAACCGCCACGCCGAAAGAGACCCATGAAGTCTCCAGCACCGATTACTTCGGCGACCCGGTATATATCTACTCGCTAAAAGAAGGCATCGAGGACGGCTTCCTTGCCCCTTATAAAGTGGTGCGCGTCGACATCGACGTTGATCTTCAGGGCTGGCGCCCAACCAAAGGCCAGACGGATAAAAACGGCGAGCTGATCGACGACCGTATCTACAACCAGAAAGATTTTGATCGCACGATGGTGATTGATGAGCGCACCGAACTGGTGGCGAAAACCATCACCGATTACCTCAAGCGCACCAACCCGATGGATAAAACCATCATCTTCTGCAACGACATCGATCACGCGGAGCGGATGCGCCGCGCGTTGGTCAATCTCAACCCGGAACAGGTCAAGAAGAACGACAAGTACGTGATGAAAATCACCGGCGATGACGACATTGGCAAAGCCCAACTGGATAACTTTATTAACCCCAAAAAGGCCTATCCGGTCATCGCCACCACCTCCGAACTGATGACCACCGGCGTGGATGCCAAAACCTGCAAACTGGTGGTGCTGGACCAAAACATTCAGTCGATGACTAAATTCAAGCAGATCATCGGCCGCGGCACCCGCATTGATGAACGCTACGGCAAGCTGTGGTTCACCATCCTCGACTTCAAAAAGGCCACCGAACTGTTCGCCGACGAACGCTTCGACGGCATCCCGGAAAAGGTGATGGATACCACGCCGGAAGATATCGCCGACCCGGAGTCTGATTTTGAAGAGCAGTTCGACGAGCACGAAGAAGAGACTGAAGACGATGTTATCGGTGCCGATGAAGATCCCGCGCCGTATACCGTCACCGGTACAGACGATGTCGGCCCACTACCGGAAGACGATGAAAACAAAGTTCGCAAGTTTCACGTCAACGGCGTGGCCGTCGGCGTGATTGCCCAGCGCGTGCAGTATTACGACGCCGACGGCAAGCTGGTCACCGAATCCTTCAAAGACTACACCCGCAAAACGCTGCTCAAAGAGTACGCCTCGCTGGATGATTTCACCCGCAAGTGGCAGGACGCCGAGCGCAAAGAGGCCATCATCAAGGAACTGGAGCAGCAGGGGATTATCTGGGAAGTGCTGGCGGAAGAGGTCGGTAAAGAGCTCGACCCGTTCGACATGCTGTGCCACGTGGTGTATGGTCAGCCGCCGTTAACCCGCAAAGAGCGGGCGGAGAACGTACGTAAGCGCAACTACTTCACCAAATACTCCGACGCCGCGCAGGCGGTGCTGAATACGCTGCTGGATAAATACGCCGATGCGGGCGTGCAGGAAATAGAGAGTATTCAAGTGCTGAAGCTCAAGCCGTTCGACAGCATGGGTACGCTGCCGGAGATCATTAAAAGCGGATTCGGCGACCGTAACGGGTATAATCAGGCCATCAGCGAGCTGGAGAGCGAAATCTACCACTTACCGCCCCGCTCCGCGTAACCACTCCCCTTTTGCGCCTTCTGCTGCCACCGCGTAGCAGAGGGCCTTATTGTTAATGAAACATGGAACACATCATGTCAATCAGCTCGGTTATCAAATCATTACAGGACATTATGCGCAAAGACGCCGGCGTGGACGGCGATGCGCAGCGCCTCGGCCAGCTCTCCTGGCTGCTATTTCTGAAAATCTTTGACGCCCAGGAAGAGGCGCTGGAACTGGAGCAGGATAACTACCAACTCCCCATTCCGCAGCGCTACCTGTGGCGCACATGGGCGGCAAACGCCGAAGGCATCACCGGCGATTCCCTGCTGGAGTTCGTCAACGATGACCTGTTCCCGGCGCTGAAAAACCTCACCGCCCCCATCGATAAAAATCCGCGCGGCTTTGTGGTCAGACAGGCGTTCAGCGATGCCTATAACTACATGAAAAACGGCACCCTGCTGCGTCAGGTGATCAACAAGCTGAACGAAATCGACTTCACCAGCGCCAGCGAACGCCACCTGTTCGGCGACATTTACGAACAGATCCTCAAAGATCTGCAATCGGCGGGCAATGCCGGTGAGTTTTATACCCCGCGCGCCGTGACCCGCTTTATGGTCGATCGCGTCGATCCGAAGCTCGGCGAGTCAATTATGGATCCGGCCTGCGGCACCGGCGGCTTCCTCGCATGCGCGTTCGATCACGTAAAAAACAGCTACGTGAAGAGCGTGGCCGATCACCAGACGCTGCAACAGCAGATCCACGGCGTGGAGAAAAAGCAGCTCCCGCATCTGCTGGCGACCACCAATATGCTGCTGCACGGTATCGAAGTGCCGGTGCAAATTCGTCACGACAACACCCTCAACAAGCCGCTGTCGTCGTGGGATGAACAGTTGGATGTGATCGTCACCAACCCGCCATTCGGCGGCACCGAAGAAGACGGCATCGAGAAGAACTTCCCGGCGGAGATGCAGACCCGCGAAACGGCGGATCTGTTCCTGCAACTGATTATTGAAGTGCTGGCGAACAACGGTCGCGCGGCGGTGGTGCTGCCTGACGGCACGCTGTTTGGCGAAGGCGTGAAAACCAAAATCAAAAAGCTGCTCACCGAAGAGTGCAACCTGCACACCATCGTGCGTCTGCCGAACGGCGTGTTTAACCCGTACACCGGGATCAAAACCAACCTGCTGTTCTTTACCAAAGGCCAGCCGACCAAGGATATCTGGTTCTACGAGCACCCGTACCCGGCGGGGGTGAAGAACTACAGCAAAACCAAGCCGATGAAGTTTGAAGAGTTCCAGGCCGAGATCGACTGGTGGGGCAACGAAGCCGACGGCTTCGCCAGCCGCGTCGAAAACGAACAGGCGTGGAAGGTCAGCATCGACGAGGTGATTGCCCGCAACTTTAACCTCGATACCAAGAACCCGCACCAGGCGGAAACCGTCAGCCACGATCCGGATGAACTGCTGGCGCAATATGCCAAACAGCAGGAAGCAATCCAGACCCTGCGCCACCAGCTGCGCGATATCCTCGGCGCGGCGCTCTCCGGTAAGGAGGCCAACTGATGGCGGTGGAAAAACTGATTGTCGACCATATCGATACCTGGACCACGGCGCTGCAAACCCGCTCCACCGCCGGGCGCAGTAGCTCGGGTAAGATTGACCTGTACGGCATCAAGAAGCTGCGCGAGCTGATTCTTGAGCTGGCGGTGCGCGGCAAGCTGGTGCCGCAGGATCCGAACGATGAACCGGCGTCGGTGCTGCTGGAGCGTATTGCGGCGGAAAAAGCCGAGCTGGTGAAGCAGGGGAAAATTAAAAAGCCCAAGCCGCTGCCGGAGATTAGCGAGGAAGAGAAACCGTTTGAGCTGCCAGTGGGGTGGGAGTGGGTGCGACTACCTGAAATTACTCATTATCAAG
>CABUCP010000336.1 GCA_902490055.1 uncultured Klebsiella sp.
AGAACCAAAATCGTAACGACCTTAGGCCCAGCTACCGATCGCGATAACAACCTCGAAAAGGTTATCGCCGCGGGCGCTAACGTCGTACGTATGAACTTCTCTCACGGTACCCCGGAAGATCACCAGATCCGCGCAGATAAAGTCCGTGAGATTGCGGCAAAACTGGGCCGTCACGTAGCGATTCTCGGCGACCTGCAGGGGCCGAAAATCCGCGTATCCACCTTCAAAGAGGGTAAGATTTTCCTCAATATCGGCGATAAATTCCTGCTCGACGCCAACCTGGGTAAAGGTGAAGGCGATAAAGAAAAAGTCGGCATCGACTACAAAGGCCTGCCGGCAGACGTGGTGCCGGGCGATATCCTGCTGCTTGACGATGGCCGCGTGCAGCTGAAAGTCCTCGAAGTTCAGGGCATGAAGGTGTTCACCGAAGTGACCGTCGGCGGCCCCCTGTCCAACAATAAGGGCATCAACAAGCTGGGCGGCGGATTGTCCGCAGAGGCCCTGACCGATAAAGACAAAGCCGACATCATCACCGCAGCGAAAATCGGCGTGGATTATCTGGCTGTCTCCTTCCCGCGCTGCGGCGAAGACCTGAACTATGCCCGCCGTCTGGCCCGTGATGCAGGCTGCGATGCGAAAATCGTTGCTAAAGTCGAGCGCGCGGAAGCCGTATGCGATCAGGATGCAATGGACGACGTGATCCTCGCTTCTGACGTGGTAATGGTTGCCCGTGGCGACCTCGGCGTCGAAATTGGCGATCCAGAGCTGGTCGGTATTCAGAAGGCGCTGATTCGTCGCGCTCGTCAGTTGAACCGTTCCGTGATCACCGCAACCCAGATGATGGAGTCAATGATCACCAACCCGATGCCGACCCGCGCAGAGGTTATGGACGTGGCGAACGCCGTACTGGACGGCACCGACGCGGTGATGCTGTCTGCGGAAACCGCCGCTGGCCAGTATCCGTCGGAAACCGTCGCGGCAATGGCGCGCGTATGTCTGGGCGCTGAGAAGATCCCAAGTCTTAACGTTTCTAAACACCGTCTGGACGTGCAGTTCGACAACGTCGAAGAAGCGATCGCCATGTCGGCGATGTATGCGGCCAACCATCTGAAAGGCATTACCGCCATCATCACCATGACCGAGTCCGGCCGCACCGCGCTGATGACTTCGCGTATTAGCTCCGGCCTGCCGATTTTCGCTCTCTCCCGCCACGAGCGCACGCTGAACCTGACCGCGCTCTATCGCGGCGTGACGCCGGTGCATTTCGACAGCCAGAACGACGGCGTTGCCGCCGCGCACGATGCGGTGAACCTGCTGCGTGATAAAGGCTATCTGGTTTCCGGCGACCTGGTGGTCGTGACCCAGGGCGACGTGATGAGCACCATCGGCAGCACCAACACCACCCGTATCCTGACCGTTGAGTAATCATCTTCAGTGATGGGAAAGCCTCCTTACGGAGGCTTTTTTATGCTTGTTATCCAGGTAAGTACAGGCATCGTAGCCCTGCTCAGCACAATGCCAGAAGAGAAAGCCCCGGTTGCGCCTTTTTTGTTGGGTGGCGGCTACGCCTTACCCAACCTACGTTTCCGTGCTATCTGTCACACCAGTAAGCACAACGTACAGCTTACTTCTTCGGAAACAGTTCTTTGCGCTTATAAGGCTCAGTTTCGCCCGGCTTACGCGTCTTCAGTAGTTTCAGGATCCAGGTATACTGTTCGGTGTGCGGCCTGACGAAAATCTCAACCTCTTCGTTCATACGGCGCGCAATCGTCGTATCATCGGCTTCCAGCAGATCGTCCATCGGCGGGCGCACCAGCACCGTCAAGCGATGCGTTTTACCATCATATACCGGAAACAGCGGCACCACGCGCGCGCGGCAGACTTTCATCAGGCGGCCAATCGCCGGCAGCGTCGCTTTGTAGGTGGCAAAGAAATCGACAAATTCGCTATGTTCAGCGCCGTGATCCTGATCGGGCAGATAATAGCCCCAGTAGCCCTGACGCACCGATTGAATAAAGGGCTTGATGCCATCGTTACGCGCATGCATTCGCCCGCCAAAACGCCGACGCACGGTGTTCCAGACGTAATCAAACACCGGGTTGCCCTGGTTATGGAACATCGCCGCCATTTTTTGCCCGCCCGAAGCCATCAGCATCGCCGGAATATCTACTCCCCAGGCGTGCGGCACTAAAAAGATGACCTTTTCATTATTACGCTGCATCTCGTCGATGATCTCTTTCCCTTGCCAGTCAACGCGCGCCATCACGCGCTGCGGATCGCGCATGCCGAGTTCAGCCATCATCACCATTGCCTGCGGTGCCGACATATACATCGCGTCGATGATCGCTTCACGCTCCTGTTCGCTTTTTTCCGGGAAGCAGTACAGCAGGTTAATCTGCGCCCGACGGCGAGAGCTTTTCGCCAGACGCCCAACAAAACGCCCAAGTTTCCCGAGAATAGGGTCACGGAATGACGGTGGCGTCAGCGCAATGCCGGCGAAGGCGAAAACGCCCAACCACGCGCCCCAATAGCGCGGTAGTAAAAAAGATTTCTCAAATTTGGGGATAAACTCAATGTTATTTTTTTTCGTTTCCATCCCCAGTCCGCAGAAGGTCTGCTCAATCAATAAAGATAATGACTTAGTTTAGCTAGACGTCGGTCATCGCACAAAAGAAAAAGCCGGCGCATAACTGACGCCGGCTTTACGTGATGGTTATTGAGGATTAATCAAAGCGCAGCTGCGGGATAACCTCTTTTGCCTGCGCCAGGTAATCGGTACGGTCGGAACCGGTCAACCCTTCAGTACGCGGCAGTTTCGCCGTCAGCGGGTTTACCGCCTGCTGGTTGATCCATACTTCATAGTGCAGATGCGGGCCGGTAGAACGCCCGGTGTTGCCCGACAGAGCAATACGGTCGCCGCGTTTTACTTTCTGGCCCGGTTTCACCAGCAGTTTACGCAGGTGCATATAGCGGGTGGTGTAGGTACGGCCATGGCGCACGGCAACATAGTAGCCTGCCGCGCCGCTGCGTTTTGCCACAACCACTTCGCCGTCGCCGACGGAGAGTACTGGCGTGCCTTGCGGCATCGCGAAGTCAACGCCGCGGTGCGGCGCAACGCGGCCGGTTACCGGATTCAGACGACGAGGATTAAAGTTCGACGACACGCGGAACTGACGCGAGGTTGGGAAGCGCAGGAAGCCCTTCGCCAGGCCAGTACCGTTGCGGTCATAGAATTTGCCGTCTTCGGCGCGAATCGCATAATAATCTTTGCCATCGGAACGTAAGCGCACGCCTAACAGCTGACTTTGCTCACGCTTACCATCCAGCATTTCACGCGACATCAGTACCGAGAATTCATCGCCTTTTTTCAGCTTGCGGAAGTCCATCTGCCACTGCATCGCCTTGATGACCGCGCTGATTTCCGTGCTGGTGAGCCCGGCGCTGCGGGCGCTGGAGACGAAGCTGCCGCCAACGGTGCCTTTCAGCACGTTATTGACCCAATCCCCTTTCTGCAGCTCGCTGCTCATCTTGAAGCCGTTAGCTACGCGATTATAGGTGCGCGTCTCACGGCGCGACATCTCCCACGTCAGGCTTTGCAGATCGCCATCTGCCGTCAGGGTCCAGGAGAGTTGTTGACCGATTTTGAGGTTGCGCAGTTCTTTATCAGCGGATGAGAGTTGGGCGATGTCGCCCATATCAATGCCGTACTGATTGAGGATACTACTCAACGTATCGCCGGTGGATACCACATATTCATGGCCGCCGGAGTCGGTATCGGATTTGTCGTCAAGCTCATCTTGCGGGATAGCTTCTTCTTCCTGCGGCGCCTGATCGATTGGCTCGGAGGCTTCCGGCAGCAAGGAGCGGATTTCGCTTTTTTCCAGCTCAATCGTGCGAACGATAGGGGCCGATTCCGGGTGGTAGATGTAGGGTCGCCAGACGGCGACCGCTAATGTTAGAACGCTCAGCGACCCCAGCATGACGCGATGAGGTCGTGGCAGATTGTTAAATGCCTGAGTGACAGCGCGGGCTATCTGTTGCACGTATTCACTTCCTCGTTAATCTCCTTTCAGGCAGCTTGAATACTGGTGTCCCAACTGGCTCAGGAACTGCGGGTAACTGTCTTTACCCAGCTTAATTCCGATTCCAAGTGGATCCAGGGTTCCCATGCGCACGGAGGTCCCCCTGGCAACAGCTTCGATGACCGCTGGCCTGAATTGTGGCTCAGCAAAAACGCATGTCGCTTTTTGCTCAACCAACTGTGTTCTTATTTCATGTAAACGCTGCGCACCAGGCTGAATTTCAGGGTTGACG
>CABUCP010000337.1 GCA_902490055.1 uncultured Klebsiella sp.
ATCCAGGCGGCGTCTAACATTGCGTAAAGAAGTGAAGTTTTTGAACTGGCATCTTCCCGTTTCGTTCAAGTTAGTATAAAACAGCAGGTTTTAAAGGACTTATACCCTGTCACGCACAAAGGGTATGTAACTTTGCATATTATCGCCCGGAGCAACATGAACACATATTCCGTTTCCCGCCTGGCGCTGGCGCTGGCCTTTGGCGTGACGCTGTCCGCCTGTAGCTCGACGCCTGCCGATCAAAAGCCCTCAACGCAGACTGCACCGGGCAATACCGCGCGTCCGATCCTCAGCGCTGATGAAGCGAAAAACTTCACTCCGGCGGCTTATTTCCAGTCGCTGACGCCGAATGCCGCGGCCTGGACGCCGTCCTCGATCAGCCTGCCGGCGCAGCCTGACTTTATCGTCGGCCCGGCTGGCGCTCAGGGCGTGACCCACACGACTATTCAGGCTGCGGTCGATGCGGCAATCGCCCGTCACTCCGCCCGTCGCCAGTTCATCGCCATCATGCCGGGCGAGTATGCGGGGACCGTCTACGTCCCTGCCGCACCGGGCGCGCTGACGATTTACGGCACCGGTGAAAATCCTGTCGACGTCAAAATCAGCGAAGCTATTGATTCCGAAATGGACCGCAATAGCTGGCGTCATCTGGTCAATCCGGGCGGCAAATACATGCCAGGCAAACCGGCGTGGTATATGTTCGACAGCTGCCAGAGCAAATCCGCCGCCACCGTCGGCGTCATGTGCTCCGCGGTCTTCTGGTCGCAAAATAACGGCCTGCAGTTGCAGAACCTGACTATTGCCAACAATCTCGGCGACAGCGTCGATGCCGGCACCCACCAGGCGGTGGCGCTGCGCAGCGATGGCGATCAGGTGCAGATCAACAAGGTCAATATTCTCGGCCGTCAGAACACCTTCTTCGTCACCAACAGCGGCGTACAGAACCGTCTGCAGGACAATCGTCAGACCCGCACGCTGGTGACCAATAGCTATATTGAAGGCGATGTAGATATCGTTTCCGGCCGCGGCGCGGTGGTATTTGATAATACCGATTTCCGCGTAGTGAATTCGCGTACGCAGAAAGAAGCCTACGTATTCGCTCCGGCAACGCTGAAAAGCATGACCTACGGCTTCCTGGCGACCAACAGCCGCTTCACCGCGTCCGGCGATAACGTCGCGCAACTGGGTCGCGCGCTGGACGTCGACGGCAACAGCAACGGTCAGGTGGTGATCCGCGACAGCGCCATCAATGAAGGCTTTAACATTGCCCAACCGTGGGCGGCGGCAGTCGGTTCTAACCGCGCCTTCAGCGGCAACGTCGGTGGGGAAGATGCCAAAGGCAACCCGCAGCGTAACCTCAACGACAACGGCTTCAACCGCATGTGGGAATATAACAACCGCGGCGTGGGCAGCTTTGTGGTAGCCGTACCGAAACAGTAAGTGATGGGCGCAGGGGGAAGCCTCCCCCTGCGTTTTACGTCAGGCAGTACGCCATCTGCGGGTCAGCGGTTTTTCAACTTCCACAATCAGGAACATGATAAACCCAATGATGAAGGTAATGACCCAATAGCGGAACGGCAGCCCGGTGGTGCCGAACAGCATCTGCATAAAGGGCGCATAGATAATCAGCAGCTGTAAAACCAACAACACCCCGCTGACAATCCAAATCCCTCTATTCGCCAACAGGCCTTTACTCAGCGAAAAACCATCCGAGATACGGCAGTTCAGCATATAAAACCATTGTGCCGTCACCAGCGTTTGCAGCAGTACCGTACGAATGAACTCCGGGGAATACCCACGCGGCTGAAGCCAGGCTTCCAGCACAAATGCGCTGACGGCAATCATCGAACCAACAAAGATCACCCGCCAGATAGCAAAGCCGTCCATGACGTGCAGCTTCGGGTCGCGCGGCGGCCGCCTCATGATGTTCTGTTCACCGGCCTCAAAGGCCAGACCAAACGACAGCGTGGCGGAGGTTGCCATGTTCATCCATAAAATCAGCACCGGCGTCAGCGGGATCAGGTTACCGGCCAACAGGGCAATGATGATCAACAGCCCCTGCGCCAGGTTCGTCGGCATAATAAAGAGAATGGTTTTTTTCAGGTTGTCGTACACCCGACGCCCTTCCCTGACCGCGCTGGCGATAGTGGCGAAGTTGTCGTCAGTCAACACCATATCCGCCGCTTCTTTCGTTACCTCGGTGCCTTTGATCCCCATCGCAATACCGACATCGGCCTGCTTCAGCGCCGGCGCGTCATTGACGCCATCGCCGGTCATGCCGACCACCTCTTTGCGGCTTTGCAGCGCCTGCACAAGGCGGAATTTATCTTCCGGGCTGGTGCGGGCGAAAATATCATACTGCTGCGCGGCTTCACTCAGTTGCTGGTCATCCATCACTTCCAGTTCGCGCCCGGTAATCGCGTTACCGGCGTTGCCGATCCCCAGCATTTTGCCAATACTCATCGCCGTTTGCGGGTGATCGCCGGTGATCATCTTGACGCGGATACCCGCCTGCAGACAGTCGCCAATAGCGGTAATCGCTTCCGGGCGCGGCGGATCCATCATCCCGGCGACACCCAGCAGCACAACCCCCTGCTGTAGATCCTGATGGGTCAACTCACTCTGCCCCGGCGCTGCTGGCTTCCACGCCGCCGCCACCATCCGCAGCCCTTCCCGCGCGTACTCCTCAATCTTGCTTTCCCAGTAGGGCTGATCGAGCGGCTGCAGGCCATTTTCCGTTTGCTGATGCTGGCACAAGCGGAACAAGACGTCCGGCGCGCCGGTGAGTAATATCACCTCTTCATCGCCCAGTTGATAGAGCGTCGACATATATTTGTACTGCGAATCAAAAGGAATTTTACCGCGCAGTTCGCTGCTCAGCGGCGCCAGCGTCACCTTCGCCGCCAGCACCTTCAGCGCGCCTTCGGTCGGCCCGCCGGTTATTTTCCACAACCCGCTTTCATCTTTGATAAGTTGACTGTCGTTGCAGAGATCGATGGTACGTAAATAGCGTTCAAGCAGCGAGCCCGCCGCTACCGCAACCGGGGTTGGATCGTTAATCGAATGAATATTGCCTTTTGGTTCGTAGCTATCCCCTTCCACCCGATAGACGTCATCGGCGGTAATCACCGCTTTCACCGTCATCTCGTTCATCGTCAGGGTACCGGTTTTATCCGAGCAAATTACCGTCATCGCCCCTAAGGTCTCAACGGTCGGCAATTTACGAATAATCGCCTGCTGGCGCGCCATGGTCTGCACGCCCAGCGACAGAATAATGGAAATAATCGCCGGCAAACCTTCCGGTACCGAGGCGACCGCCAGGCTTATCAGCGACAGCATCAGTTCCGAGACCGGCATGTCGCGGAACATCACGCTAAAGACAAACAGCGCAGCCATCATGATTAGGATAATAATGAAGATGGCTTTGCCCAGCTTGTCCATCTGCACCAGCAGCGGCGTGCGGTGCTTTTCGATATCCGCCATCATCTGGTTAATATGGCCGAGTTCGGTATCGCCGCCGGTCGCTACCACCGCGCCTTTGCCGCCTCCCGAGCTCACCGTGGTGCCGGAGAACAGCAGATTACTGCGGTCGCCGAGCGGCAATTCGCCGCTGAGCGCTTCGGTGGTTTTCTCCACCACCGTCGATTCACCGGTGAGGATCGCCTCTTCCACCCGCAGGTTATGTGCTTCGATGACGCGCAGATCGGCCGGAATCCGATCGCCAGCGCGGATCACCACAATATCGCCCGGCACCAGTTTGGTCGTCGCGATGGTTTCATGCCCGCCCTGACGGATCACCACCGCCTCGCTGGAGAGCATATTGCGAATGCTCGCCAGCGATTTTTCGGCGTTGCTTTCCTGAATATGGCCAATCAGGGCGTTGACGACCGCCACGCCGAGGATAACCAGCGTGTCTACCCAGTGCCCCATCACCGCGGTCAACAAGGCCGCGGCCAACAGGACGTAAATCAGCACATCGTTGAAATGCGCCAGAAAGCGCAGCCAGGCGGGCTTGCCCGGCTTTTGCGGCAGTGCGTTCTCGCCATATTGCTGCAGGCGGGAAGCGGCATCCGCACTGCTGATGCCTTCTGGCGAACTTTGAATACTCTCGAAGGTTTCATCAACGGAAAGCTGATAGAACGAGCCGCCCGGTTTGTCTGCACTCATAAATTGTTCCTCGACTCCTGTAGGGGAAATCAAGGCGACTATCAGCCGCCGTTAACGAACCACAAAAACCGGCACATGGGCATAGCGAACGATGCTGGCGGCTTCGGAACCGAGTAAATGCGTCTGCATACTCGGATTACGCGAG
>CABUCP010000338.1 GCA_902490055.1 uncultured Klebsiella sp.
AGCCATCTGCCGATCGGCATACTCTTACTGATCGTGACCGCATCGGCCCAGGCGCTGAAAGCGCCGGAAGTCGATCTGCGCGACCCGACGCTGTGGGAAGAGAAACCGATCAATCCGCTGAACGATATCTCAGCGCCCTGCGAAGTCGCCAACGGCCCGGATTGCCCCATTTGGGACGATCAAAAATCGGATATTCAGCGAGAAAGAGAACGGCGGGAGCAACGGCGCTGGCAAAATGGCGATGAACGCTGGCGGAGATAATCATTCAGAAATAGGAAACCCGGGCGCGCTTTTACCCTAAATAACTCAAGTTGCAGGACAAAACGGCTAGCCGTTTTGAACAGCGCTTGCGTTGGCCCCGTAGGCAAGGATGTCCCTCATTAATCCCCAGTCACATAGATATCTATGTGACTGGGGTGAACGCACGCAGCCTGGGTACCTGCGGCTTGAAGTATGACGGGTATGCTCGGGTTTAACGCTTTAACGATCGCTATGTCGCCAAAGTGAATGACGGTACGAATCGATTTCCCTTCATGCATCAGATCGAAGGCTTCATTGATCTGATCCAGCGGCAGTCGGTGGGTGATAAACGGATCGAGGCGAATTTTACCCGCCATCGCGTCTTCAACCATTCCCGGTAACTGAGTGCGCCCTTTCACGCCGCCGAAGGCAGAGCCGCGCCATACGCGGCCGGTAACAAGCTGGAACGGACGGGTTTTAATTTCCTGACCCGCGCCGGCCACGCCGATAATCACGCTCTCGCCCCAGCCTTTATGGCAGCACTCCAGCGCCGCGCGCATCACGTTGACGTTACCGATACATTCAAAGCTAAAGTCAACGCCGCCGTCGGTCAGTTCAACAATCACATCCTGAATCGGCTTGTCGTAATCGTTAGGGTTGATAAAGTCGGTTGCGCCCATCTCTTTCGCGAGGGCGAATTTATCCGGGTTGGTATCAACCGCCAGAATACGCCCGGCTTTTGCCTGCGCCGCGCCCTGAATCACCGCCAGGCCAATACCGCCCAGCCCGAAGACCGCCACGCTGTCGCCTGCTTTCACTTTCGCCGTGTTGTGAACCGCGCCGATACCGGTGGTTACGCCGCAGCCCAGCAGACAAACTTTCTCCAGCGGCGCCTGCGGGTTAACTTTCGCTAGCGAAATCTCAGCGCAGACGGTGTATTCGCTGAACGTACTGGTACCCATATAGTGATAAATCGGCTCGCCGTTATAGGAGAAACGCGTAGTGCCATCCGGCATCAGGCCTTTACCCTGGGTAGCGCGCACCGCCTGGCAAAGGTTGGTTTTACCAGACTTACAGAACTTACATTCGCCGCATTCGGCGGTGTACAGCGGAATAACGTGATCGCCCGGCTGCAGGCTGGTCACCCCCTCGCCGACCTCAACCACAATACCGCCGCCTTCGTGGCCCAGCACCGCCGGGAAAACGCCTTCCGGATCGTCGCCGGACAGGGTAAAAGCGTCGGTGTGGCACACGCCGGTGTGGGTGATTTTGACCAATACTTCGCCTTTCTTCGGCGGCGCGACGTCAATCTCAACGATTTTTAACGGCTGGCCGGGGCCAAAGGCGACTGCTGCACGTGATTTCATAACTGTCTCTTCCTCGTCGTGATTTTATTTTAAATAGGATCGTAGCAGATGACCGACTTCCGCCATGCGGGCGGCGCGCTGGTCCGGAGTGGTATCGCCGCTCACTAGCTCATCCTGCAGATGCATCTCCACCAGCTCGCCCATCAAACCATTGGCGGCGCCGCGAATAGAAGCAATCTGTTGCAGAATCGTCATGCAGGGTTCGCCGGACTCCAGCGAGCGCTCCAGCGCTTCGACCTGTCCGCGAATACGACGCACGCGGCTTAGCGCGCGCTTCTTGTCTTCAGGTGAATGTGGCACAAACGGCCCTCCATATCGTATAGGGGGGTATACTATATTTATTTATCAGAGCTGGCAAATTGAAACGCCGCTATCAACAGTAGCATAGCGGCGCAGTATTACCGTTAATCAAGGAACAATGACATCGCCACGCAGCGTAAATCCGCATTAGCCATTTTGAATAATGGATTTTTAGCCTTATAAAACAAAACGGTGGCGCATTAAGGTGTCGCCCGCGGGCGACTGGCCTGCATCGGAATGCGCGACACCACCAGCGCGCCGAGTACCAGGAATCCCGCAACGAGATAAAATCCGGCATTAAAGCTACCGGTAAGATCTTTAAGCCAACCAAACAGCAGCGGGCTGATTGCCGATCCCATATTACCCGTGGCGTTAATCACCGCAATTCCAATCGCTCGCGAGCGCAGGCTGATTGACTGATCCGGCGTGGTCCAGAAAATCACCATTGCCGCATAGGCTCCGGCGGAGGCCATAATCACCCCCAGCAATTGCATCGCGCTATTTGGCCCATGCGCCGCCAGGATCCAGCCAGCGGCGGCAAACAGGTACGGCAGCAAGGTATGCAGCTTACGTTCCTGGAGGCGGTCCGATCGTTTACTCCACCAGATCATTGCGGCAATAGTACATACATGCGGCACGGCGCTGAGCAGGCCGATGGCGATATTGCTGCTACCCTGGTTAAAGCTTTTCAGGATAAGCGGCGTCCAGACGCTGAGCGCGCTTAAGGTATTGCAGAGGAAAAAATAGGCCAGCGTATACATCAGCACCGCCGGGGTGAAGACATCGCGCCAGAGACTCCCCTTCCCCTGCTGTAGCGCGCTCAGGCTGGCGCTGCCGTTCGGCTGTACCAGACGCAGCTTGTCTTTTTCCATCATCTCGCCGAGGCACTGCTTGTCGTCATCAGTTAGCCATTTGGCCTTTTTCGGACTGTCGTCAAGGTAGAACCACACCACCGCTCCCAACAGCACCGAAGGGAATCCTTCCAGCAAGAACAGCCACTGCCAGCCTTTTAGCGCCAGCATACCGTCCATGCTAAGGATATAGCCGGAGACCAGCGATCCCAGCGCCATCGTTACCGGCATCGCTATCATAAACAGCGCGTTAGCCCGCGCCCGGTAATAGGCAGGAAACCAGTAAGTAAGATACAGCAGCAGGCCAGGCAGAAATCCCGCCTCGGCGATGCCGACCAGCATACGCAAGACGTACAGGCTCCCGGGTCCGGTAGCAAACATCGTCGCCGTGGAAGCGATCCCCCAGATAACCATGATGGTCGCAATCCAACGGCGGGCGCCAACGATACCCAACATGATATTGCTCGGAATACCGAAGATAACGTACATGGCGTAAAACAGCGTGGTGGCGAGGCCAAACATGGTACTGCTCAGCCCCAGATCCTGACTCATCGTCAACCCGGCAAAGCCGATATTGATTCGGTCGAGAAACGAAAAGATAAAAAGCAGAAACAGAAAGGGAATCAGGCGTCGAAACAGTTTATTGATCACTATCTGCTCTCGCGGGCTCAGGCGCTCTCCTGCTCCTGCGTCAGAAACAGGTGGTGAAGCGGCCGGGATATTATCGGTCATGTCAGGTTATCCTTTTGCTCATCGGTATTGAAAATGCAGGCGTTTTCGCCAATGACGCTGCGGATACCGCTGAACAGGCCAACGTGCCGTTTCTACGGCCTTCTGGCTGGATTCAACCCACCGCACCCAGATTCTTATAGAACCTTTCGTTTCCTTTAGACATTTTTATTTACATATTTGATACAAAATTGCAGCATAAGTAACATTTTGAGAATCATTTTCCAGAGGGTTCACGGAAACAAAAAACCCGCCGGTTGGCGGGTTCAGTAAGGCTAAGCGGGTGAATCAGCGCTTGCGCGGCATCATGCGTAACAACGTGTTGTCTTTCCACAAATAGTGATGCAACAGCGCGGCCAGGGCGTGCAGGCCAACAACAAAATAACCGGTATTCGCCAGCAGTCCGTGCACCCCTTTTAGCGTGTCTACCAGGGCGAAATTGCTTTGCGCGGCATAGGGCATGGTTAAACCGAAAGCAAACCACGGATTACCGCGATAGTACATCATCACCATACCTATTGCCGGCAGCGCAATAAACAGCAGGTAAATCACCAAATGTCCGAGGTGGGCGAACCCGGTCATCATCGGCGACGGCTTAGGAACAATCGGCGGCGCGGGTGATTTCAGGCGCACCACCAGCCTCGCTATCATCAGGACAAAGATGGAAATACCGCAGGATACGTGAATCATATTGATTACCGGACGATCGCTGCGCGGAAAAAAGCCGCGCAGCTCCATTGCCGCATAGGCAACAATTACCAGTAAAAAGACCAGCCAGTGAATCCCTATCTGCAGGCCAGAATATTTATCGCGCATG
>CABUCP010000339.1 GCA_902490055.1 uncultured Klebsiella sp.
TGATCCCGCTTGCGCGGGCCATCGGCGGTTTGCTCTCTGTTGCACTGGTCGTGGGCTGTGACACCCCCCAGGCGTTACCTGGCACCTTGCCCTATGGAGCCCGGACTTTCCTCCCCTCCGCCCGTCTCCCCCGAAGGAGGACGACGACGAAGCGGCGACTGTCTGGTCAGCTTCGGCGCGAAGTATAGAGGGTTCGCGCGCCTTTGTCACCCCGCACAACGCATTCCGATCGCCAACGTCGCGGCTATATTTCGCGAAGCGCGGTAAATATTGTCGAATGCGCCGCGGAATGCTTCCTCCAACGTGCCGATGCTGGTCAGCACGCTGAATACCGCATCGATGCCATATTGATGCACCACGCCGACATCGCGGGTCAGGCTGCCGGCAATAGCAATCACCGGTTTATGGTATTTCTTCGCCACATTAGCTACGCCAACCGGTACTTTGCCGTTGATGCTCTGGCTATCAAGCCGCCCCTCGCCGGTCACGACCAGCGTGCAGTCATGAATATGTTCTTCCAGATTAAGCGCGGACGTCACTATCTCAATACCGCTGCGCAATTCGGCGCCGAGAAACGCCATCAGCGCGGCGCCCATACCGCCCGCCGCTCCAGCGCCGGGAACATCTTTCACTTCTACGCGCAGCGCCTTTTTGATAACCGCGGCGTAATGGGCAAGATTGCTATCGAGCTCGACAATCAGCGCTTCGGTGGCCCCTTTCTGCGGTCCAAAGATACGCGATGCTCCCTGCTCGCCAAGCAGCGGGTTGGTCACGTCGCAGGCTACGCGGATAGCGCAATCTTTAAGGCGCGGATCCAGCCCGGAAATATCAATCGAATTCAGGCTATTCAGGCAGCCGCCGCCGTTGCCGATCTCAGTGCCGTTGGCGTCGCAGAGCTTCGCCCCCAACGCTTGCACCATCCCGGCGCCGCCGTCATTGGTCGCGCTACCGCCGATGCCGATAATGATGCTGGTCGCGCCGTGTTCCAGCGCCTGTAAAATCAGCTCGCCGGTGCCGCGGGAAGTGGTAATGAGAGGATTACGTTTCTCTGGCGGCACCAGCGCCAGCCCGCTGGCCGCGGCCATCTCAATAAATGCGGTTTTGCCGTCTCCGGACATGCCCCAGCTGGCATTGACCTTTTCACCCAGTGGCCCGGTAACCAGCGCCGAATGCGCAGCACCCTGCGTAGCGGCAATCATGGCTTCAACCGTTCCCTCGCCGCCGTCGGCGACCGGAACAGAAACATATTGCGCGTCGGGGAAAATTTCCCGAAATCCTTTTTCTATCGCCTGAGCTACCTCGGTGGCAGAAAGGCTTTCTTTATAAGAGTCTGGGGCAATTACGATTTTCATAGTTATGTAGCCTGACAGTGCCGCGCAAGGCAAGAATTACAGGGCGCGCGAACGCGCCCTTCTTGTTAGCGAGTGACTTCCACTTTCGCCAGTTTTTCGTAGTAGCATGCAAGTGCGCTATGGTCGGCTGTACCCAGGCCATCCGCGCGCAGCGCCTGCATCATCTCCATCACCGCCGCCGTCAGCGGCAGCTGAGCGCCAACGCCGTGTGACGTATCCAGCGCGTTCGCCAGATCTTTAATATGCAGGTCGATACGGAAACCCGGCTTGAAATTACGATCCATCACCATCGGCGCTTTTGCATCAAGCACGGTGCTGCCCGCCAGGCCGCCGCGGATCGCCTGATAAACCAGGTCCGGGTTAACGCCGGCTTTGGTCGCCAGAGTCAGCGCTTCCGACATCGCCGCAATGTTCAGCGCCACAATGACCTGATTGGCCAGCTTGGTGACGTTGCCCGCGCCAATATCGCCGGTATGCACCACGGATCCCGCCATGGCCTTCAGCAGATCGTAATATTTGTCAAAAATGGCCTTATCGCCGCCAACCATCACCGACAGGGTGCCGTCGATTGCTTTTGGTTCGCCGCCGCTCACTGGCGCATCCAGCATATCGATGCCTTTGGCTTTCAGCGCTTCGCTGATTTCGCGGCTCGCCAGCGGCGCGATGGAGCTCATATCAATCACTACGGTGCCCGGCTTCGCGCCTTCGATAATGCCGTTTTCACCCAGCGCAACGTCTTTCACGTGCGGAGAGTTTGGCAGCATGGTGATGATCACATCACATTGTTCAGCAATAGCTTTCGCCGTGGTCGCGGTTTCTGCGCCCGCGGCAATCACGTCGGCTATCGCTTCAGGATTACGGTCGGACACCACCAGCGAATAACCCGCCTTCAGCAAATTTTTGCTCATCGGCTTGCCCATGATGCCAAGGCCAATAAAACCCACTTTGATTGTCATAATGTTCTCTCTCTTAATCCTGGTGATTATTTTTTAAAAGAATCAGCAAGTTTCTGGGTTGCTGAACGGAAGACGCCTAAATCGCTCCCCACGGCCACGAAGGTGGCGCCCCATTCCAGATAGCGACGCGCATCGGCTTCAACCGGCGCGAGAATGCCGCTCGGCTTACCGTGTTTCCTGGCGCTGGCGAAGATATGCTGGATGGCGCGCTGTACGTCGGGATGAGCGGCATTACCCAGATGACCCAAAGCCGCAGCCAGATCGCTTGGACCGACGAACAGGCCGTCAACGCCGTTGGTCGCGGCGATAGCATCGACGTTATCCACCCCGGTCTGGCTCTCAATCTGCACCAGAATGGAGATGTTCTTGTTGGACTGAGCAAAGTAGTCCGGCACGGTGCCGAACATATTGCCGCGATGGGACACCGAAACGCCGCGGATCCCTTCCGGCGGATAGCGAGTTGAAGCTACCGCCTGCGCCGCTTGTTCAGCCGTTTCAACAAACGGCACCAGGAAGTTGTAGAAGCCAATGTCCAGCATGCGCTTGATGATGATCGGTTCGTTGGTCGGCACACGCACAACCTGCGCGCTGTGGCTGCCCTTCAGCGCCATCAGTTGCGGGATCAGCGTCGTCACGTCGTTCGGCGCGTGCTCCGCGTCGAGTACCAGCCAGTCGAAACCAGCAAGCCCCAATACCTCGGTACTAATCGGGTTTGCCAACGCGCACCAGCAGCCGATTTGTATCTGGTGAGCCGCCAGCGCGGCCTTGAATTTGTTCGGGAAAATTGCGTTATCCATGATTTTTACCTTGCGTTAATCGTTGCTTACTTCTGCAATTCCATACGTTTAATATCGCCTACCACAAACAGGTAGCAGAACATCATCATCAGCGCGGAGCAGCCGACGAAGATCAGCGCGCCGTTGAACGAATGCAGTTCACTCACGATATAGCCAATAGCCAGCGGCGTAACAATGGACGCCACATTGCCGAATACGTTGAATACCCCGCCGCACAGGCCGACAATCTCTTTCGGCGCGACATCGGAAATGACCGGCCAGCCCAGCGCGCCAAAGCCTTTGCCAAAGAACGCCAGCGCCATCAGGGCGATGACCAGCGGCGTGCTGGCCGTGTAGTTACATAAGATGATGGAAGAGGCCAACAGCATGCCAAGAACAATCGGCAGCTTACGGGCGAAGGTCAGCGTGCAGCCGCGGCGAATCAGATAATCCGAGAACAGCCCGCCCAATACGCCGCCGGCAAAACCAAACAGCGCCGGAATCGAAGCCACAAAGCCCACTTTCAGAATCGACATCCCCTTATCCTGCACGAGGTAGATAGGGAACCAGGTCAGGAAGAACCAGGTGATGGTATTCAGGAAGTATTGACCGAAAAATACGCCTAACATCATACGGTTGGTCAGCAACTGGCGGATATAATCCATCTTCGGACCGGCCGCCTGAGTGCTCTCTTTTTTGTGGTCCATATCGACCACCGCGCCGCCTTCGGTGATATATTTCATCTCTGCCGCCGACATCCGCGGATGATCGGTCGGGTTATGGACAAACTTCACCCATACTGCCGTCAGCACAAAGCCAATCACGCCCATCACGGTAAAGACATGCTCCCAGCCCCAGGCAAAAGTCAACCAGCCAAGCAGCGGCGAGAACAGCGCCAACGAGAAGTACTGCGCCGCGTTAAAGATAGCTGAAGCGGTGCCGCGTTCTTTTGCCGGGAACCAGGCCGCGACGATACGGGCGTTAGCCGGGAATGACGGCGCTTCAGAGAAGCCCAGCATAAAGCGCATAAAGAACATCGAGACCCCAGCCCAGGCCAACGGGAAGACGTCGATGAAGCCCTGAAGGAAGGTAAACAGCGACCAGAAAAACAGGCTGTACGAGTAGACCTTTTTCGAGCCGAATTTATCCAGCAACCAACCGCCGGGGATTTGCATCAGCAGGTAGGCCCAGCCGAACGCCGAGAAGATATACCC
>CABUCP010000340.1 GCA_902490055.1 uncultured Klebsiella sp.
CCTGGTTGATATCGTCTTTCATAGCCCTTCCACGCTCCTGATTATCGTTTTTCTGCTGTAATTCAAGGCAGTATAACAATAACCCACGCGTCTGTTTTGACCACGACCGCTAATTATCGCCAATATCCACCGCGCTGTCGGTTCGCTTACTCGCCTGCCGGGAAATCGGTCGAGGCGGCCAGTTCAGTTTGCGTTTCGAAATCGGCGACGCGTTTTTTCAGTACCGAAATGGTACTACTGAGCGCCTGCGAGCCCAGCACCATGCGCAACGGCGCCGGATGCCGATCGACGCTGGCAATAATGCGTTGCGCCATACGCACCGGGTCGCCCGGGGCCAGGCCGTTGGCCGGATCGAGCATATTGAGGAAAGCGTGCGCCGGCGTCGCATCATATACGGGCATCAGCGCCGCCACCTGCGCGCTGCCGTAGCGGAATTCAGTTCGCGCCCCGCCAGGTTCAACGATGGTCATACCGATACCAAACGCCGCCACTTCCTGCGCCACGGACTCAACAAAACCTTCGATGCCCCATTTACTGGCGTGATACAGCGAATTGCCGGCAAACGCTACCTGGCCGCCGTAAGACGAGAGTTGGATAATACGTCCGCCGCCCTGCTGGCGCATCAGTGGGATCACCCGGCGGATCAACTGAATAGAGCCCAACAAATTGGTGGCAAGCATGGCTTCGACCTGAGCATCGCTAAGCTCTTCCGCCGCGCCAAATAGACCATAGCCAGCATTACTAATCACCACGTCAACGCGCCCGCACTGCGCCCAGGCCTCATCAACCGTCCGTGACAGCGCCGCGCTATCGGTAACGTCAAGCAGCGGCGCGCTAAAGGTTTGCGGATATTGGCGCAATAAATCAGTGACACTGTCACGATTACGTACGGTTCCGACAACCCGCTCGCCGCGGGCCAAAAGCTGCAGTGCCAGTTCGCGACCAAAACCGCTGCTCACCCCGGTGATAAGCCAGTTACGTTGAGTCATGATGTTCTCCTGTTGTCTTCATACCCCTATGGTAGTGCGCCCGGTGACAGCAAACTATAGGGGATATCGGTTTGTCTCTATGAACTCAATTCACTAATCAGCGCGCCGATGGAGCCACGCCAACAGCAGGCTGGCGAGCGTAAAAGCGGCCATGATCCACGCCATCGTCCACGGCGTACCGTCGTGGAGCCACGCCAGCAGCAGCGAAGAGATAATGCCGCTGCCATACTGCAGCGAGCCGATCAGCGCCGAAGCGGAGCCGGCATATTCACCGGCCTCATCCAGCGCCGCGGCGGTTGAGGTAGCGGCAATCACCCCATTCATTGAGAAGAACAGGAAAATACTCACCACAATCAGCGCCACGCCGCCGATATGCAGACGCACGCCGGCTGCCAGCACGACGACGGCAATCGCCGATACCGCCAGCGCCGCCTTCAACAGCGAGCCTAAGGCATGGCGCTGCACCAGACGACGATTGACCACGCTCATCAACATGACCCCAACGATATTGACCGCGAACAACCAGCCATAGTGCTGCGGCGCAACGCCGTAATAGCGAATATAGACATCCGGCGAACCGGTGATAAAAGCGTAAGCCGCGACATAAAAGAAAGTCAGACTGAGGGTATAACGCATAAACGTCCGGTTTTTTACCAACGCGGCGTAATTGCGAAACGCGCTAAGCGGCGATCCTTTCTGCCGACGCTCTGGCGGCAGGGTTTCCGGCAGCCAGCACAAGGCGATAAACATCAGAGCGCCAATCACCACCAGCAGCCAGAAAATAGCGTGCCAGCTGGTGAATTTAATCATCTGCCCGCCGATCAGCGGCCCGGCAATCGGCGCAATCGCCATTACGATAGTCAGCGTCGAGAGCATCTGCGCGGCGCGGGTACGAGCAAACAGATCGCGAACCATCGCCCGCGCCAGCATCGGCCCGGTGCAGGCGCCAAGCGCCTGAAACACGCGCCAGAAAACAATTTGATCGATGGTGGTCGACAGCGCGCAGCCGGCGGAACCGATAATAAATAGCACCATGCCGATGAACAGCGGCGTGCGACGCCCCAGCCGGTCGCTTATTGGCCCCCATACCAGCTGCGCCAGCGCGAAGCCAATCAGAAATCCGGTGATCGTCAATTCGGCGTCGCCGTGCAGCTGCGCGGCCATCATCGGCATGGCCGGCAGATAGATATCGGTGGAAAGCGAAGTAAAGGCCATCAGGCCGCTTAAAATCAAAATAAAAAGCGCCCCGCTGGTGGCGCGCTGATGCGATGAAGTCATTATGGTATCCGTTGAGGAGAGGAAAGCGGTGAAGTGCCCGGCTATTTTAGCCGTTTCGGGGTAACGGATAATCCCCGGAAATCATAACAGGGTTATGAGCATCATTCATAAATAGCGGCAGGGAAATGTGGATGTAAAAAAGGGAAGACCGTGGTCTTCCCTGCCTGCGCTTAGCAGGGCTACGGTTCCAGTGCTTACCTGGACGACAAATGGCACAACATGTAGGTCAGGTAAGCGTAGCGCCACCTGACAAAAACGACACAACCGGGATTTTCCCTGCTCGCGCTGCGCTTAGCAGGGCTACAAATGGCATGAAAACGTTGGCCGGGTAAGGCGTCGCCGCCACCCGGCATATCGACGTTACAGCGCCATATCGTGCTGCGGCGAGGCTTCACGCTGCGGCTCAGCCGGTTTCGCGGTCGCGGTTGGCGCAGCCTCTGGCATCTGGATCACCGGCGGCCTGGTCAGCTGCAGCGCCGCTGCGGTGTCGTCCCATACCTGCTGGGTCAGCGCGACGTTACCGTTGAGCTTCTCACCGTAGCTTGGCACGATAGCGCGAATGCGGCTCTGCCATTCCGGAGAATTAAACTGCTGCGGGAACATTTGCTTGATCACATTCAGGGTAATCGGCGCAGCGGTGGATGCGCCCGGAGAAGCGCCGAGCAGCGCGGAAATGGTTTTCTGCTGATCGACGACCACTTCGGTTCCGAGCTTCAGTACGCCGCCCTTCTCTGCGTCTTTCTTAATGATCTGCACGCGTTGACCGGCCTGAATAAGCTTCCAGTCCTCTTTACGCGCATTCGGATAGTACTCTTTCAGCGCCGCAAAGCGGTCGTCATCGCTCAGCATCACCTGGCTCACCAGATACTTCACCAGATCGAAGTTATCGAGGCCGACGTGGGTCATCGGCAGCACGTTGCTGGTGGTGGTGGTGCTCAACAGATCGAAGAAAGAACCGTTTTTCAGGAATTTGGTCGAGAATGTGGCGAATGGCCCGAACAGCACCACGCGCTTGCCATCGAGGTAGCGGGCATCAAGGTGCGGAACCGACATCGGCGGCGCGCCTACCGAAGCCTGGCCATACACCTTCTGCTGATGCAGTTTGGTCAGTTCCGGGTTTTCGGTCATCAGGAACGAACCGCCAACCGGGAAACCCGCATAGTTGTCAGCTTCCGGAATGCCGGTTTTTTGCAGTAATTTCAGCGCGCCGCCGCCGGCGCCGATGAAGACATATTTGGCGTCGATGGCCTGCTCTTCGCCGCTCTGCACGTTCTTAATCGTTACGTGCCAGGAGTTGTCGGCATTGCGTTTAAAATCAGTAACCTCAGAAGAAGTCTGCAGGGAGAAATTGCTGCTCTTTTTCAGGCTGCCGATCAGCTGACGGGTGATTTCACCGTAGTTAACGTCGGTTCCTACCGGCGTCCAGGTGGCGGCCACTTTCTGCTGCGGATCGCGACCTTCCATCACCAGCGGCGCCCACTGTTTAATTTGCGCGTGATCGGTGGAGAATTTCATCCCCTGGAATAAGGTGGTTTGCTGCAGCGCATTATAACGTTTCTGCAGATAATCGACATTATCGCCCCACACGAAACTCATATGCGGTGTGGAATTAATAAATGAATGCGGGTCGTGCAAAATACCGCGTTTAACCTGCGCCGACCAGAACTGGCGGGAAATCATAAACTGTTCGTTGATATCCAGCGCTTTGCTGACGTCAATAGAACCGTCTGCACGCTGCGGCGTGTAGTTCAGTTCCATATTTGCCGAGTGGCCGGTACCGGCATTATTCCAGCCGTTGGAGGACTCTAGCGCGACGCCGTCCAGTTTCTCCACCATCACCTGCTTCCACTCCGGCTGCAATTCCTGCAGCCAGGTACCCAGCGAGGCGCTCATGATGCCGCCGCCAATCAGCAGAAAATCAGTTTTTTTCGAGGTATCGCCATTCGCGTAGGTCGCCGTACTGACGAACATCGCTAACGCGGTCATAGATATAATCGTTTTTTTAATTGCAGGCATAATAGAAACATCACG
>CABUCP010000341.1 GCA_902490055.1 uncultured Klebsiella sp.
AGGTTACATAAACATTATAAATTGATAACAACCAGACCTTTGTGATGGCAAGAGTTTGGCGGCCTTCAAAGTTTATGAAGCCGTCAGGCGAGATACTAAGCACCGCCTTAAGGCGGGCCGCCGGCTCGTCATCACGCTTCACCCCCTACGATTCGATACGTGAAAGGAACCCTAAAATGGATGAGCAGTTGAAACAAAGCGCCCTCGATTTCCACGAGTTCCCGGTCCCCGGGAAAATTCAGGTGTCGCCGACCAAGCCTCTGGCGACCCAGCGCGATCTGGCGCTGGCATACTCTCCGGGCGTAGCCGCGCCGTGCCTGGAAATCGAGAAGGATCCTTTGACCGCTTACAAATACACCGCCCGCGGCAATCTCGTGGCGGTGGTCTCTAACGGTACCGCCGTCCTCGGTTTAGGTAATATCGGCGCGCTGGCCGGTAAGCCGGTAATGGAAGGAAAGGGAGTGCTGTTTAAAAAATTCGCCGGCATTGATGTTTTCGATATCGAAGTCGATGAGCTGGATCCGGATAAATTCATTAACGTGGTTGCCGCGCTGGAGCCGACCTTCGGCGGTATCAACCTTGAAGACATTAAAGCGCCGGAATGCTTCTACATTGAGCAAAAACTGCGTGAGCGCATGAACATTCCGGTGTTCCACGACGATCAGCACGGTACGGCAATTATCAGTACCGCGGCCATCCTTAACGGTCTGCGGGTCGTCGAGAAAAATCTATCCGACGTGCGGATGGTGGTCTCCGGCGCGGGCGCAGCGGCCATTGCCTGTATGAACCTGCTGGTGGCGTTGGGGATGCAGAAACACAACATCGTGGTCTGTGATTCGAAAGGCGTGATTTATAAAGACCGCGAAGCCAACATGGCGGAAACCAAAGCGGCTTACGCGGTGGAGGACGACGGTAAGCGTACCCTCGCCGATGTCATCGACGGCGCCGATATTTTCCTCGGCTGCTCCGGACCGAAAGTACTGACCCCGGAGATGGTGAAAAAGATGGCGCGCGCGCCGCTGATCCTCGCGCTGGCAAACCCCGAGCCGGAAATCCTGCCGCCGCTGGCGAAGGAAGTGCGCGACGACGTCATCATTTGTACCGGTCGCTCCGACTATCCAAACCAGGTTAACAACGTGCTGTGCTTCCCGTTCATCTTCCGCGGCGCGCTGGATGTCGGCGCCACGGCGATCAACGAAGAGATGAAGCTGGCGGCGGTTCACGCCATCGCCGAGCTGGCGCACGCCGAGCAGAGCGAAGTGGTAGCCTCCGCCTACGGCGATCAGGATCTGAGCTTTGGCCCGGAATACATTATTCCGAAACCGTTCGATCCGCGCCTGATCGTCAAGATCGCCCCGGCGGTTGCCAAGGCGGCGATGGATTCCGGCGTGGCGACGCGGCCGATTGCCGATTTTGATGCCTACATCGAGAAGCTGAGCGAGTTCGTTTATAAAACCAACCTGTTTATGAAGCCAATCTTCTCGCAGGCGCGCAAAGAGCCGAAGCGGGTGGTACTGGCGGAAGGCGAAGAGACCCGCGTGCTGCACGCGACCCAGGAGCTGGTTTCTCTGGGGCTGGCGAAACCTATCCTCGTGGGGCGCCCGAGCGTGATTGAAATGCGAATTCAGAAACTGGGCCTGCAGATCAAAGCGGGCGTTGACTTTGAAATCGTCAATAACGAATCCGATCCGCGCTTTAAAGAGTACTGGAGCGAGTATTACCAGATAATGAAGCGCCGCGGTATTACCCAGGAGCAGGCGCAGCGGGCGGTGATTAGCAATACGTCGGTGATTGGCGCAATCATGGTTCATCGCGGCGAAGCGGATGCGATGATCTGCGGCACTATCGGTGATTATCACGAGCACTATCGCGTGGTGCAGCCGCTGTTTGGCTTCCGCGACGGCGTGAGCACCGCCGGGGCAATGAACGCGCTGCTGCTGCCAAGCGGCAATACCTTTATCGCCGATACCTACGTCAACCACGATCCATCGCCGGAAGAGTTGGCGGAAATCACCCTGATGGCGGCGGAAAGCGTGCGTCGCTTCGGTATTGAACCACGAGTCGCGCTACTGTCGCATTCTAACTTCGGTTCCGCCGATTGTCCGTCGGCCAGCAAAATGCGCAAAACGCTGGAGCTGGTGAAGGCGAGCGCGCCGGATCTGATGATTGATGGTGAAATGCACGGCGATGCCGCGCTGGTCGAAAGCATCCGTAATGACCGTATGCCGGATAGCCCGCTGAAAGGCGCGGCGAATATTCTGGTGATGCCGAATATGGAAGCCGCACGCATCAGCTACAACCTGCTGCGCGTCTCCAGTTCAGAAGGGGTGACCGTTGGGCCGGTACTGATGGGCATCGCTAAGCCGGTGCATATTCTGACGCCGATCGCCTCCGTGCGCCGTATCGTCAATATGGTCGCGCTGGCGGTCGTGGAAGCGCAGACTCAGCCGCTGTAAGCGCAATAAAAAACTAAGCCCCGGTATTGCGGGGCTTTTTTGTCTGGTTGCGATTAACTCAGATCCACTCTTTCACTTTGATGAACTCGCTCAGCGCCGCTTCCGGGCTGCCTTCCTGCGGGTGGTAGTCATATTCCCAGCGCACCAGCGGCGGCATCGACATCAGAATCGACTCCGTGCGCCCGCCGGTCTGCAGGCCGAACAGCGTGCCGCGATCCCATACCAGATTGAACTCTACATAGCGCCCGCGGCGATAAAGCTGGAAATCGCGCTCGCGTTCGCCGTAAGGCGTGGCTTTGCGACGCTCAACGATCGGTAGATAGGCCTCGCAGAAGCCGTTGCCCACCGCCTGCATAAACGCGAAGCAGTGGTCGAAGTCCGGCGTATTTAAATCATCGAAGAACAGGCCGCCAATGCCGCGCTGCTCGTTGCGGTGCTTCAGGAAGAAGTAGTCATCGCACCACTTTTTATAGCGCGGATAGACTTCATCGCCGTACGGCAGACACAGATCGCGGGCGGTGCGATGCCAGTGAACGGCGTCTTCTGCGAAGCCGTAATAAGGGGTTAAATCGAACCCGCCGCCGAACCACCACACCGGGTCGGCGCCCGGCTTCTCGGCAATGAAAAAGCGGACGTTGGCATGGCTGGTCGGCACATAGGGATTGCGCGGATGCACCACCAGCGAGACGCCCATGGCTTCAAAACTGCGCCCGGCCAGCTCGGGGCGATGCGCGGTCGCCGAGGCGGGCATCGCATCACCGTGAACGTGAGAGAAATTAACCCCGGCCTGTTCAAACACGCCGCCGTCGCGCAATACCCGGCTACGACCGCCGCCGCCGCCTTCGCGCTGCCAGCTATCTTCGACAAAGCCCTTGCCGTCAACGGCGGAGAGGCTGGCGCAAATAGCGTCCTGGAGCTGAAGGAGGAAGGCCTTTACCTGCTGTACATCGGGTTTCATTAACGTCTCTTCGAATGCGCTTTCTGGTTATCGAACCAGTGGAAATAACTAATAATACCGGAAGCGATAGCGTTGGCGATCTTCTGGCGAAAAGCGGTAGTGCCAAGCAGCTTTTCTTCATTCGGGTTGGTAATAAACGAGGTTTCAACCAGAACCGATGGAATAGAGGGCGACTTCAGCACCACGAAGGCGGCCTGCTCGGTGTTGCGGCTATGCAGCTTATGCACCGGTTTAATCTTTTTCAGAATATGCGATCCGAGCGTCAAGCTGTTCTTGATGGTGTCGGTTTGCACCAGATCGAACAACACCTGCTGTAGCAGATGGTCTTTATCTGTCGCTTTTTTACCGGCGACCTCATCGGCGCGGTTTTCGCGATCGGAAAGGTATTTCGCCATGGCGCTACTGGCGCCGCGATTGGAGAGCGCAAATACCGAGGCGCCTGCCGCGCTGGGGTTGGTGAAACCGTCGGCGTGGATCGACATAAACAGGTCGGCGCCGTGCTGGTGGGCGATTTCAACGCGATCGTACAGCGGGATAAAGGTATCGCCGCTGCGGGTCAGGCGAGCATCGATGCCGTTGCTGCGCAGAATGCTGCGCACGCTTTTGGCAATCGCTAATACCACGTGTTTCTCTTTCGAGCCGTTATGGCCAATTGCGCCGGTATCAATACCGCCGTGACCCGGGTCGAGCATCACCAGACGCTTGCTGCCTGATTTCTTCGTGGCAGGTTTGCTGTGTCCATTGGAGGTTTTTAACGGCTGCTCTTTGGCATTGACCTGCGAGGCGACCCCGCTAAGCGTCATCGCAGCCAGTCCTGCTTTCAGCACCTGACGGCGCGAAGCAAGTATTTTTAATGGTTTAAAAGTGCTCATTCGGCCTGAAT
>CABUCP010000342.1 GCA_902490055.1 uncultured Klebsiella sp.
ACGCAATGTACCTTCGTTGAGAACCCGCTGGATGCGCTGATCCCTTCGTTAAAAGCGAAGAAAATCGATGCCATCATGTCTTCGCTGTCGATTACCGAAAAGCGCCAGCAGGAAATTGCCTTTACCGACAAACTGTATGCCGCAGACTCTCGCCTGGTGGTGAAAAAGGGTAGCGACATTACGCCCGACCTCAGCAAGCTGAAAGGCAAGCGCATAGGCGTGCTGCAGGGTACCACTCAGGAAACCTACGGCAATGAGCACTGGGCGCCGAAAGGTATTGAAATTGTCTCTTATCAGGGGCAGGACAATATCTATTCCGACCTGACCGCTGGCCGTATTGACGCCGCGTTCCAGGATGAAGTCGCCGCTAGCGAAGGTTTCCTCAAACAGCCAATTGGTAAAGATTACCAGTTTGGCGGCCCATCCATTAAGGATGAGAAGCTGTTCGGCGTCGGTACCGGCATGGGTCTGCGTAAAGATGACAACGAGCTGCGCGAGGCGCTGAATAAAGCTTTCGCTGAAATGCGTAAAGACGGCACCTACGACAAGCTGGCGAAGAAATATTTCGACTTTAACGTGTACGGCGACTAATCATCGCTAGTACCTCGCCGCGCGCGGTTTCGCGGGCGGCGATCGAAGACAGACAGGGCAGGCGGCATGCTGTACGGGTTCTCTCAGGTTATTTTTCAGGGCGCGCTGGTCACCCTTGAGTTAGCGCTTAGCTCGGTGGTACTGGCGGTCCTTATCGGGCTGGTGGGCGCGGGGGCGAAGCTATCCGCCAACCGGCCTATGGCGCTGGTGTTCGAAGGCTATACCACGCTGATCCGCGGAGTGCCGGATCTGGTGTTGATGCTGCTGATTTTCTACGGGCTACAGATTGCCCTTAACAGCGTGACCGATGCGTTGGGGATGGCGCAGTTTGATATCGATCCGATGATCGCCGGTATTATCACTCTCGGTTTTATCTACGGCGCGTACTTCACCGAAACTTTCCGCGGCGCGTTTCTGGCGGTGCCGAAAGGCCACATTGAAGCGGCGACGGCATTTGGCTTTAGCGGCTGGCAGACGTTTCGCCGCATCCTGTTCCCGGCGATGATGCGCTACGCGCTGCCTGGTATCGGCAACAACTGGCAGGTGATTCTGAAAGCCACCGCGTTGGTATCGTTACTTGGCCTCGAGGACGTAGTTAAGGCCACGCAGCTGGCGGGCAAAAGCACCTGGCAGCCGTTCTATTTCGCCATCGTCTGCGGGCTGATTTATCTGGTATTTACCACGATTTCCAATGGTGTACTGCTGCTGCTTGAACGCCGCTACTCCGTGGGTGTGAAGAGGGCTGACCTGTGATTGAGATTATTCAGGAGTACTGGAAATCCCTGCTGTGGACCGACGGTTACCGTTTTACCGGCGTGGCAATCACCCTGTGGCTGTTAATTGCTTCAGTGGTGATGGGCGGCATCCTGGCGCTGTTTCTCGCCATCGGGCGCGTCTCGAGTAACAAATATATTCAGTTTCCGATTTGGCTGTTTACCTATATTTTCCGCGGCACGCCGCTATACGTCCAACTGCTGGTGTTTTACTCCGGGATGTATACGCTGGAAATCGTTAAGGGTAACGATCTGCTGAACGCGTTTTTCCGCAGCGGCCTCAACTGTACGGTGCTGGCGTTGACTCTAAACACCTGCGCCTACACCACGGAGATTTTTGCCGGGGCGATTCGTTCGGTTCCGGCCGGTGAAATAGAAGCGGCGCGGGCTTACGGTTTTTCCTCGGTTAAGCTGTATCGCTGCATTATTCTGCCGTCCGCTCTGCGTATTGCGCTGCCGGCGTACAGCAATGAAGTGATTCTGATGCTGCATTCCACGGCGCTGGCTTTTACCGCAACGGTCCCGGATTTGCTGAAAATCGCTCGCGACATTAACTCGGCGACCTATCAGCCGTTTACCGCCTTCGGTATTGCCGCGGTTCTGTACTTAATTATTTCGTATGTGCTGATTAGCCTGTTCCGCAAGGCGGAAAAACGCTGGCTGCAGCATATCAAACCTTCTTCGACGCACTGAGAAAGCCATGACCGACAATAAATTAAACGTTATCGATCTGCATAAACGTTACGGCGAGCACGAGGTGCTGAAAGGCGTCTCGCTGAAAGCGAAGGCCGGAGACGTGATCAGTATTATCGGTTCATCGGGTTCCGGTAAAAGTACTTTCCTGCGTTGCATAAACTTCCTTGAGAAGCCAAGCGAAGGAACGATCGTCGTCAACGGACAGAATATCGGCCTGGTGCGCGATAAAGATGGTCAACTGAAGGTGGCGGATAAAAATCAGCTGCGCCTGCTGCGTACGCGACTGACCATGGTGTTCCAGCACTTTAATCTGTGGAGCCACATGACGGTGCTGGAAAACGTTATGGAGGCGCCGATCCAGGTGTTGGGCCTGAATAAACAGGAAGCACGCGAGCGCGCGGTGAAGTATCTGGCGAAAGTCGGCATCGATGAGCGCCAGCAGATTAAATATCCGGTGCATCTCTCCGGCGGCCAGCAGCAGCGCGTTTCCATCGCCCGCGCGTTGGCGATGGAGCCGGACGTGCTGTTGTTTGACGAACCGACTTCGGCGCTGGATCCAGAGTTGGTGGGTGAAGTGCTGCGCATCATGCAGCAACTGGCGGAAGAAGGGAAAACCATGGTGGTGGTAACTCACGAAATGGGCTTTGCCCGCCACGTCTCTTCACACGTGATTTTCCTCCATCAGGGGAGAATTGAAGAGGAGGGGCACCCTGACGAGCTGTTCGGCAATCCAAAAAGCCAGCGCCTGCAGCAGTTCCTTAAAGGCTCATTGAAATAATCGCTTATACCCGGCGGGGCGCCCGCCGGGTACCGCTTAACGTTCCAGCCGGTAGATCCAATCATCGTAATCCACACCGTTCAGGTTATAGGCGTTTTCCAGTACCTGAATGCGCACAAAGCCGTGTTTTTCCAGCAGCCGTGATGATTTCTGGTTAGCGCCCAGCACCCAGGCATTAATGGCGTGGACGCCGAGCGTAGTAAAACCGTAATCGCAAATCGCGCGTAGGGCTTCGCTGGCGTAACCTTTCCCCTGAGCCTCCGGCAGTAGCGCGTAGCCAACGTCAGCCTCGTGCGGATTTTTTGTGCTGATGCGCAGACCAATATCCCCGAGCGGCGTGCCGTCAGAATCGCGCAGGACAAACACTCCGGCATCTTCGCAGCGGCTATCAAACACGCTGCGCAGCGCCGTTTCACTCAATAGTTCGCCCATGTAGCGCATCACTTCCGGGTCCTGACGCAGGCGCAGGAAGAAAGGCCAATCGGCCGGGATGAAGCGGGAGAGCGCCAGGCGAGAGGTCGTTATCGTAGTCATAAAGCGGTTAAAAGCAGTTAATCAATTGAAACGAAAGCCTACTTTAGCACCGCCTTACGTCTGAGAACATGCTCGCCTTCGCGAATCAGCCCGCAGATGGCGCGGCGCTCAGGCGTTGCAGGTAGCGCTGCACGCGGTGATTTTCCGGCGAGCGGCGAAGCTGTAGCGCCAGGTTGAGGCTATCCAGCAGCTGCGCGTTAGCCACCATCGGCGAATCGGCGGCGATGCGCTTCTCGGCGACCAACCATTCAACCACGGATTTCCAGCGCCAGAGTGGGGAGTTGCCTTTGACGCGCTGCACGGGCCCGGGAAATTGCCCGCTTCCGCGAGCGCCCTCTTTGAGTAGAGCAATTGCCTGGCGGGAGACGCCGATGAGTTCGGCGATATCGCTCAGCCCGACCAGCGTTGAATCGACGGATTCGACGCGGATGTTAAGCGTCTCTGCGGACTCTACGTCGCTGATGGCGGAGAGCAGCGCCTGCTCAAACGACGTGGAATCACGATCGAACTCCAGATAGACCGCCGTGCCGTAAAAGCAGACCAGCGCGTCGCTACATCCTGCGGCAAAAAGCGCGTCTTCAAGACCCGGCGTTTGGCTGGTGACGCCGGAAAGCGTCAGGGTAAAGTTAAATAGCGGCATCGTTTAGCGCTCCTTATGCGTGATGCGGGCGGTGGGCGAAAGCGGACATCGCTCGACCATTCTGATTATCTGGCGGGCGTGGTTTTCAGGGACGGCGGGTGTCGACCAAATGCTCATCATATGCTGACGGTGTTCCGCCACGCCGCAAACGAGCCGGCCAAAGCAATGAGCGCTTTTACCTGCCGGTAGCAATATCCACCCCTGTGCTAACGCTCTGGCAATAGCTGCCCTGATATGTTTGTCCGGATGTTCCTTCATCGTGATATCCTGCGCAGAATAGAAA
>CABUCP010000343.1 GCA_902490055.1 uncultured Klebsiella sp.
TCCCACGCGGGAGGCCTTTTTTATTGATAACAAGAAAGGCAACACAATTATGACCGAGGAAAACCCATTACTGGCTCTGCGCGATAAAATCAGCGCTCTGGATGAAAAACTGCTCGCACTGCTGGCCGAACGCCGCGGCCTGGCGGTGGAAGTCGGGAAAGCGAAGCTGGAGTCGCACCGCCCGGTACGTGATATCGACCGCGAACGCGACCTGCTGGAACGCCTGATGACGCTGGGGAAAAAGCATCATCTGGACGCCCACTACATCACGCGCCTGTTCCAGTTGATTATTGAAGACTCCGTACTTACCCAGCAGACGCTGCTACAGCAGCATCTCAATAAGATTAACCCTCGCTCGTATCGCCTTCCTGGGCCCTAAAGGTTCGTACTCGCATCTTGCCGCCCGCCAGTACGCCGCGCGTCATTTTGAGCAATTTATCGAAAGCGGCTGCGCGAAATTCGCCGATATCTTTAATCAGGTGGAAACCGGCCAGGCCGATTACGCCGTAGTACCGATCGAAAACACCAGCTCCGGCGGGATCAACGACGTTTACGATTTGCTGCAGCACACCAGTCTGTCGATCGTCGGCGAACTAACGATCCCTATCGATCACTGCGTGCTGGTCGCCGCCTCGACGGACGCCAATAAGATCGAAACCGTCTATAGCCATCCGCAGCCGTTCCAGCAGTGCAGCCAGTATCTGAGCCGCTATCCGCACTGGAAAATCGAGTACACCGAGAGCACCTCGGCGGCGATGGAGAAAGTCGCGCAGACTAAATCACCGACCGTGGCGGCGCTGGGTAGCGAGGCTGGCGGCGCGCTGTACGGGCTGCAGGTGCTGGAGCACTGTCAGGCTAACCAGACGCAAAATATCACCCGCTTCCTGGTGCTGGCGCGTAAAGCGGTGAACGTTTCCGATCAGGTGCCAGCGAAAACGACGCTGTTAATCGCCACCGGCCAACAGGCGGGCGCGCTGGTTGAAGCGCTGCTGGTGCTGCGCAACCACAACCTGATCATGACCAAGCTGGAATCACGCCCGATCCACGGCAATCCGTGGGAAGAGATGTTTTATCTGGATATTCAGGCCAACCTGGAATCCCTTCCGCTGCGTAAAGCGTTAAAAGAGCTGGCCGAAATTACCCGTTCGATGAAAGTGCTGGGCTGTTACCCAAGCGAAAACGTCGTACCGGTCGACCCGGCTTAACGTTCAATAAATTGCCGTTTCTTCATCCCTGCCACCGCCACCGGCAGGGTGAAGATGGCGCCGGAAAGCGGGTACTGCGCCACTTCATCGGCGCCCATGTTTTCCCGAGTGGTGGTGATGTAAAGCGTTTTCATATCCGCGCCGCCGAAGCACACCATCGTTGGGCAGCGTACCGGCAAGCGATACTCCTCCAGCTGTTCTCCGCTCGGCGAAAAACGAGCAATCCGCCAGCCATCAAACATCGCGCTCCAGTAACAACCTTCAGCATCAATCGCCGCACCATCCGGTATTCCCTCTCCCGGCTGGAAACGGCGGAAGACTTCGCGTTTGCCCGGCTCGCCCTGCTCATCCAGCGGCGTGCGATAAATCACCGCATTCGGCGTGTCTGAGGTATACATCCAGCGCTTATCTTCGCTAAATGCCAGACCGTTGGCGCCGTGAATATCGCACTGAACTACCTTTGGCGTCAGGTCATTATCAATCCGCATCAGCAACGCGCCGTTGTAATCCCCCGGCCCCCAGAAGGTGCCGGCGTAAAAACGGCCATCGCGATCGGTACCGCCGTCGTTAAATCGCGCCAGATCCGGGTTACTCGGGTTATCACAAACCTTACGCTGCAGCAGGCCGCGCGCATCGCAAAGCCAGATACCGCTGCGTAACGCGACGATAAAACCGCCCTTCTCACGTAGAGAAAAACAGCCCACTTCTTCGGGGAATTGCAGCACCAGATGCTCTTTACTGCGTGTGTCATAGCGGTGAATTTCGCACTCCAGGATATCCGCCCAGTACAGCGCCTGCTCGGCGTCACTCCAGGTTGGGCATTCCGGAAGATGCCCGGCGTAATCAAACAGCGGTTGCGGTTGAGCCATCTTTTCATCCCTATAAAAAAAGCCAGCGGGTTACCCCTCTGGCTTTATTGTATACACGTTTTAAGGCTTACTGACGATTATCATTCGCCTGGCGCAGCAGCGTACGGCTTTCGCTCTGGAAGCGCTGGGCGTAATCGCCAAACCAGTGTTCGACTTTACGGAAGCTGTCGATAAACGCCTGCTTATCGCCCTGCTCCAGCAGGCCAATCGCTTCGCCGAAACGCTGGTAGTAGCGTTTAATCAACGCCAGATTATTTTCCGACGACATAATGATGTCGGCATAGAGCTGCGGATCCTGAGCAAACAGTCGCCCGACCATCGCCAGCTCCAACCGATAAATCGGCGAAGAGAGCGCCAGCAGTTGTTCGAGTCGGACGTTCTCTTCCGCCAGATGCAGGCCGTAGGCGAAGGTCGCGAAGTGACGCAACGCCTGAATAAACGCCATGTTCTGATCGTGCTCAACGGCGCTGATGCGGTGCAGTCGCGCGCCCCACACCTGAATCTGTTCAAGGAACCACTGGTACGCTTCCGGCTGACGGCCATCGCAGTAGACTACGACCTGCTTCGCCAGGCTGCCGCTATCTGGGCCGAACATCGGGTGTAACCCCAGTACCGGGCCGTTATGCGCCGCCAGCATCGCCTGCAGCGGCTCGGCTTTGATTGAGGCCAGGTCGACCAGAATACAATCCGCCGGCAGCGGCGGCAGGCGCGAGATAGTCTCCGCCGTGGTATGAATCGGTACGCTGACGATAACCATCCCGGCATCGGCGACAATATCCGTCGCCCGCGACCAGTCATCTTTTTCCAGAATTCGCACCTGGTAGCCGGACAGCGTCAGCATCTTTTCAAACAGACGCCCCATCTGCCCGCCGCCGCCGACGATCACTACCGGCCGCAGGTTCGGATGCAGGGTCTTAAAGCCTTTGTCATTTTCGCTGGAGTAGGACTCGCGCATAACCCGACGCAGGACATCTTCGATAAGATCCGGCGGCACGCCAAGCGCCGCCGCCTCTTCACGCCGCGAAGCCAGCATCGCCGCTTCGCGCTCCGGTACGTAAATCGGCAGGCCATACTTACTTTTGACCTCGCCGACTTCCGCCACCAGCTCCAGGCGCTTAGCCAGCAAATCCAGCAGCGCTTTATCTACTTCATCAATTTGATCGCGCAATGCGGTCAGTTCAGCAACCATACAATCCTCTTAACCCAGACGAGCCGCCAAATGGCCGCGCAGATCGCTATCCAGCTCGCGCAGCAGCGCATCGGTGGTTTCCCAGCTGATGCACGCATCGGTAACGGAGACGCCGTATTTCATATCACCACGCGGCTGCTCGGAAGACTGGTTGCCTTCGTGGATGTTACTTTCGATCATCAGGCCAATAATGGAACTGTTGCCATCTTTGATCTGCGCGACGACGGATTCCGCCACCGCCGGCTGACGACGGTAGTCTTTATTGGAATTACCATGACTGCAATCTACCATCAGCGACGGCTTCAGTCCCGCCTGCGTCATCTCTTTTTCACACTTCTCGACATCTTCCGGGCCGTAATTCGGCGCTTTACCGCCGCGCAGGATCACGTGGCCGTTCGGGTTGCCCTGAGTCTGCAGCAGGCAGACCTGGCCGGCCTGGTTGATACCGACGAAACGGTGCGGCATCGCCGCGGCGCGCATCGCGTTGATGGCCGTCGCCAGGCTGCCGTCGGTTCCGTTTTTGAAACCAACTGGCATCGACAGGCCGGAAGCCATTTCGCGGTGAGTCTGCGATTCGGTAGTACGCGCGCCGATGGCGGACCAGCTGAATAGATCGCCAAGGTACTGCGGGCTGTTCGGATCCAGCGCTTCGGTCGCCAGCGGCAGCCCCATATTGACCAGATCCACCAGCAGACGACGCGCAATCTTCAGACCGGCTTCCACATCAAACGAGCCATCCATGTGCGGATCGTTAATCAGCCCTTTCCAACCGACGGTGGTACGTGGCTTTTCAAAATAGACGCGCATGACCAGGTAGAGGCTATCGCTGACCTCTGCGGCAAGGGCTTTAAACCGACGAGCGTATTCAATCGCCGCTTCCGGGTCATGAATCGAACATGGACCGCAAACCACCAGCAGGCGCGGGTCGCGGCCGGCGATGATGTCAGAAATGGTCTGGCGGGACTGCGCGATCTGCGCTTCCTGTTCAACATTTAACGGGAATTCCGCTTTCAACTGGTCCGGAGTAATC
>CABUCP010000344.1 GCA_902490055.1 uncultured Klebsiella sp.
GAGCACAACAAAAAGAAAAGACCCGCCGTTCGTTGGTGGAAGCGGCATTTAGCCAACTTAGCGCTGAGCGAAGCTTTGCCAGCCTGAGCTTGCGTGAAGTTGCGCGGGAAGCAGGGATCGCGCCGACGTCCTTTTATCGCCATTTTCGCGATGTCGATGAGTTAGGCCTGACGATGGTAGATGAGAGCGGACTGATGCTGCGCCAACTGATGCGCCAGGCGCGTCAGCGCATTGCCAAAGGCGGCAGCGTGATCCGCACTTCCGTCTCCACCTTTATGGAGTTTATTGGTAACAATCCGAACGCCTTCCGCCTGCTGTTGCGTGAGCGTTCTGGAACATCTGCGGCGTTTCGAGCCGCTGTAGCGCGCGAGATCCAGCATTTCATCGCGGAACTTGCCGACTATTTAGAACTCGAAAACCATATGCCGCGCGCCTTTACCGAAGCGCAGGCTGAAGCTATGGTCACCATCGTATTCAACGCCGGTGCGGAAGCGCTGGACGTCAGTCCGGAGCAACGTCGGCAGTTGGAAGAGCGGCTGGTGCTGCAGCTAAGAATGATTTCAAAAGGCGCGTATTACTGGTATCGCCGTGAACAAGAAAAAATGTCACATCATTCCGAATAACGTGAAGGACGAGCAATGAAACACTCAGTTCAAGATAAAGGTACGCTGCTGCTGGCGCTGATCGCGGGTCTGTCCATTAATGGCACCTTCGCCGCGCTGTTCAGCTCAATCGTTCCCTTTTCCATCTTCCCGGTTCTGTCGCTGCTGCTGACGGTTTACTGTCTGCACCAGCGCTATCAGAATCGCAGCATGCCGGTCGGCCTGCCGGGGCTCTCTGCCGCCTGTTTTATTCTCGGCGTCTTGCTCTATAGCACCGTGGTGCGGGCGGAGTATCCGGATATCGGCTCTAACTTCTTCCCGGCCGTGCTGTCCGTCGCGATGGTGTTCTGGATCGGCTACAAGATGCGCAACCGTAAAGATACCGCGGCGGAGTAATCCGCCAGGCAATAACCCGGCAACGTTGCGTTCGCCGGGTTTTTTTATGCCTATTTTCGGGTTAACAGCACGCCACATTCCATATGGTGGGTGTACGGGAACTGATCGAACAGCGCCAGGCGGCTGACGTGGTGAGTCTGGGTGAGGGTTTCCAGGTTCTGACACAGCGTTTCCGGGTTGCAGGAGATGTACAGGATCCGCGGATAGGCCTGCACCATTTTTTCCGTCTCGCTATCCAGCCCGCTGCGCGGCGGATCGACAAAAATGGTCTCGCACTGATAGCTCTGCAGATCGATCCCCTGCAGACGGTTAAACTCCCGCACGCCGTTCATCGCCTGGGTAAACTCTTCCGCCGCCATACGGATGATCTGCACGTTATCGATATGGTTGGCGGCAATATTGTATTGCGCGGAGGCGACCGATGGTTTGGCGATTTCCGTCGCCAGCACGCGATCGAAGTTGCGCGCCAGCGCCAGCGAGAAGTTGCCGTTGCCGCAGTAGAGCTCCAGCAGATCGCCGGTGGACTCTTTGGTGACGTCCAGCGCCCACTCCAGCATCTGAATGTTCATCGCCGCGTTCGGCTGGGTAAAGCTGTTTTCTACCTGACGATAGATCATTTCACGGCCGCCAACCGGCAGGCGTTCATCGACATAATCCCGATCGAGCTCGATTTTCGTTTTAGTGGCGCGGCCAATCAGCTGCACGTTGAGATTCTGCGCGCGCAGGGCATCGCGCAGCGCTTCCGCCTGCTGGCGCCACTCGTCGTCGAGCTTTTTGTGATAGAGCAGCGAGACGATCGCCTGGTTGCTCATGGTCGTCAGATAATCAATCTGAAACAGCTTGTGGCGCAGAACTGGGTTATTGCGCACGCCGTCGAGCATCGCCGGCATCAGCTGGTTGATGAGTTCGCTGGCGGCCGGGAAGGTGTCGACGCGAATACGCGATTTGGTTTGCTGGTCGAAAATGATGTGATACAGGTCATCGCCGTCGTGCCACAGACGAAACTCAGCACGCATCCGGTAGTGGCTGACCGGCGAACGAAACACCTCCGGAACCGGCGCGGCAAAAGGGGCCATCATTTTCTGCAAACGGACGACTTTTTCTGCCAGTTGCGCTTCGTATTGCTCGGTAGGAAGGTGTTCGGGGGTCATGATGCATCCTGAATAAAATAAGTACGCGGGGATTGTAGGGAAAGCATTGGGGATGTCCAGCCCTGGTTGCGGATGAAATATCGTTATAGCAGTCTGGACATCTATATGTTTCTAATTGTAGCATCTTGCAACCGGTCCTCTGAGTTAATAGGGAATCCAGTGCAAATCTGGAGCTGACGCGCAGCGGTAAGGAAAGGTGGGATAAGCGCATTATGCAGACACTGCTGATCGTTGGCGGGAAGTCCTTGTCCATAACACACCCCGAGCCCGAAGACCTGCCGGATACGTCGCATTTGGTTTCTATCATCGCGAGCTACTGATAGAACCGGCGGCATCCTCTTTATATTACGGATGCTTTAACAATGATTAAAAAAGCTTCGCTGATGACGGCTCTCTCCGTCACGGCATTTTCCGGCTGGGCGCAGGACAGCAATTCAGGCACGTTAGTGGTGACAGCAAACCGCGTAGAACAACCGATTGATACCGTTCTGGCGCCGGTGAGCGTGGTCACCCGCCAGGATATCGATCGCTGGCAGTCAACGTCCCTTACCGATGTGATGCGCCGTTTGCCGGGCGTGGACATTGCGCAAAATGGCGGCATGGGGCAGCAAAGTTCTCTCTTCGTGCGCGGCACCAACTCCAGCCATGTTTTAATCCTGGTGGACGGCGTGCGCCTGAATCAGGCGGGCGTTAGCGGCTCATCCGACTTAAGCCAGTTCCCCATTGCGCTGGTGCAGCGTATTGAATACGTTCGCGGCCCACGCTCGGCGGTGTATGGTTCAGATGCGATCGGCGGGGTGGTGAACATTATTACCACTCGCGACCAGGATGGCACCACACTCAATGCCGGCGTTGGTTCACATGGTTATCAAAACTACGGCGGTAGCACCCAGCAGACCTTCGGGGGTAATACCCGCGTCACCCTGGCGGGAGATTACACCTATACCAAAGGTTTTGATGTCGTGGCGGAAGGTAATACCGGCGGCGTCCGCCAGCCGGATCGCGATGGCTTCATGAGCAAAACGATTTATGGCGCGCTGGAGCACAGCTTCTCTAATGAGTGGAGCGGTTTCGTGCGCGGCTACGGCTACGACAACCGGACGGCCTATGATGGATCGCCCTATGGCGGCGTCTTAGTCGACACCCGCCAGCTGTATAGCCAGACCTGGGATGCCGGCCTGCGCTTTAATCACGATATCTTCCATTCACTGTTGACCTCCAGCTATAGCCACAGCAAGGACTACAACTACGATCCGCGGCTGGGGCGCTATGACTCTTCGGCGACTCTGGACGAAGTGAAACAGTACAACGTGCAGTGGGCGAATACCGTCGATGTCGGCCAGGGTAACGTCGGCGCTGGCGTTGACTGGCAGAAACAAACCACCGAGCCGGGCACCAGCTACGTCACCGATGGTTATGAGATTCGTAATACCGGTCTGTTTATCACCGGGTTACAAAGGTTGGGCGATTTCACCCTGGAAGGGGCGGCACGCAGCGACGATAACTCGCAGTTTGGCCAGCACGGCACCTGGCAGAGCAGCGCCGCATGGGAGTTTATCGACGGCTACCGTTTTATCGCTTCTTATGGCACTGCCTATAAAGCGCCGAATCTCGGCCAGCTATACGGCTTCTATGGTAATCAAAATCTCGATCCGGAAGAGAGTAAGCAGTGGGAAGGCGCATTCGAAGGTTTAACCTCAGGTGTGACCTGGCGTCTGTCGGGATATCGTAATGACGTTGATAACCTGATCGACTACGACTCGCAGCTAATGAAATATTACAACGTCGGCAAGGCACGTATTAAAGGTATTGAAGCGACAGCGTCGTTTGATACCGGGCCGCTGGCGCACAACATCAGCTATGACTATGTCGATGCCCGTGATGCGAAAACTAACGAACTGCTGGTACGCCGGGCAAAACAGCAGGTGAAGTACCAACTGGACTGGCAGGTTTATGACTTCGACTGGAGCGTAACCTATCACTACCTGGGTACCCGTTATGACAACACCTACGATCCGGTAACCTATGCGCCGCAGAGCGTTAAGCTAGGCGGCGTGAGTTTGTGGGATCTCGCTGTTTCGTATCCAGTCACCTCACATCTCACAGTTCGTGGTAAAATAGCCAACCTGTTCGATAAAGA
>CABUCP010000345.1 GCA_902490055.1 uncultured Klebsiella sp.
AGAACAAAAAATAGAGGCTGCCAGAGTAAGAAGACAAAAACGTATAGAAGTTCGCAACACGACAAACAAATATAATGCGATTGATGAGGTAAGGTATGAGCTTTTTTCACGCCAATCAGCGGGAAGCCCTGAATCAGAGCCTGGCGGAAGTCCAGGGCCAGATTAATGTGTCCTTTGAATTCTTTCCGCCGCGTACCAGTGAAATGGAGCAAACCCTGTGGAAATCCATCGATCGCTTAAGCAGCCTGAAGCCGAAGTTTGTCTCGGTGACCTATGGCGCCAACTCCGGCGAGCGCGACCGCACTCATAGCATCATCAAAGGCATTAAGGATCGCACCGGTCTGGAAGCGGCGCCGCACCTGACCTGCATTGATGCCAGCCGCGATGAGCTGCGCGCGATTGCTCAGGATTACTGGAACAACGGCATCCGCCATATTGTCGCCCTGCGCGGCGATCTGCCGCCGGGCAGCGGTAAGCCGGATATGTACGCCGCCGATCTGGTGACGCTGCTGAAAGACGTCGGCGACTTCGATATTTCCGTTGCCGCCTATCCGGAAGTGCACCCGGAAGCCAAAAGCGCGCAGGCGGACTTGTTAAACCTGAAGCGTAAAGTGGATGCTGGCGCTAACCGCGCGATCACCCAGTTCTTCTTTGACGTCGAGAGCTACCTGCGTTTCCGCGACCGCTGCGTCTCAGCCGGTATCGACGTGGAAATTATTCCGGGCATCCTGCCGGTTTCCAACTTTAAGCAGGCGAAGAAATTTGCCGATATGACTAACGTCCGCATCCCAACCTGGATGTCGAAAATGTTTGAAGGGCTGGATAACGATGCGGAAACTCGCCAGCTGGTGGGGGCCAATATCGCCATGGACATGGTGAAAATTTTAAGCCGTGAAGGCGTGAAGGACTTCCATTTCTACACCCTGAATCGCGCCGAAATGAGCTACGCCATCTGCCACACTTTGGGCGTGCGCCCGGCGTAATCACCCGTTTTCCTTATCTTTCATCCTTTCCGGGGCGGCGAACTGCAATTCGTCGCCCCATTTTTTAGCAGCAAAAGTACGCTCTGCCCTTAAGCAACCTGCCGTCAAAGCGAGTATAGTGCCCGCAAAAATCACGATGGTGGATGTGTTATGACTATTGCAAGGAACAGCAATCTGTTGGCCGGCTGCGGCCTGGTGCTGCTGACGCTTATCTGGAGCTATAGCTGGATTGCGATGAAGCAGGTGACTCTCTATATCGGAGCCTTCGATTTTACCGCGCTGCGCTGCATCTTTGGCGCGATTGTGCTGATGGCGGTGCTGGCGCTGCGTGGACGCGGCATGCGCCCAACGCCGTTTGGCTATACCCTGGCGATAGCGTTACTGCAAACCTGCGGCATGATCGGCCTGGCCCAGTGGGCGTTGATGAGCGGCGGCGCCGGTAAGGTCGCTATTCTGAGCTATACCATGCCGTTTTGGGTAGTGATTATGGCGGCGCTGTTTTTAGGCGAGCGGATGCGGCGGTTGCAATATGCGGCGATTGTGCTGGCGGCGTTCGGCTTACTGCTGGTGCTGCAGCCGTGGCAGCTGGATTTCTCTTCGATGAAAAGCGCGCTGCTGGCGATCCTATCCGGCGTCAGCTGGGGGGCGAGCGCGATTGTCGCTAAACGCATGTATCGCCGCTATCCGCGTATCGATTTACTGTCGTTAACCGCCTGGCAAATGTTGTATGCCGCGCTGGTTATGAGCGGAGTGGCGTGGCTGGTGCCGCAGCGCAGCATTGACTGGCAGCCGGGCGTCTTTTGGGCGCTGGGCTATAGCGCGATTCTGGCCACGGCGCTCGCCTGGAGCCTGTGGCTGTTTGTTCTGCGTAATCTGCCCGCCAGCGTCGCCAGCCTGAGCACTCTGGCGGTACCGGTCTGCGGCGTACTGTTTTCCTGGTGGCTATTGGGCGAAAACCCGGGGTTGGTAGAGGGGACCGGTATCGTGCTGATTGTCGCGGCGCTGGCGATTGTCAGCCTTAAAAAGCGCGAGCCTCAGGTACACAATATTCATCAGTCGGCGACGGCGGAAAAATAAAATTGAAACGTGGCCGCATCGTGCGGCCACGCTGCCTTTTGATATTAACCTTTGACGCAGTAGAGCGGCTCACCGGCTTTTACCTGACCCTGCGCTTTAATCTCCAGTTGTGCGAATGCTTCGATATTGCTGCAGACCACCGGGCTCACCATTGAGCGTACGTTCGCCTGCAGAAACGCCAGATCCATTTCGAGGATCGGCTGACCTGCGGCCACGACGGCGCCTTCTTCTACCAGCCGCGTAAAGCCCTGTCCCGCCAGCGCGACGGTATCAAGCCCCATATGCACGACGATCTCGGCGCCCTCTTCGGTTTCAAGGCAGAAAGCGTGATGCGTATTGAAGATTTTCACGAGGGTGCCCGCTGCGGGCGCCACCACAATAGTACTGCTCGGCAGGATGGCGATGCCATCGCCAACCGCGCCGCTGGCGAAAGCTTCGTCAGGTACCTGCGCGAGCGCGACGAGGTCGCCGCTCACCGGCGCAACCAGTTCAATGCAACGCGATGCATCCGCATTTTTACGCGCAGCGGCGTTGGCCGGTACGGTCGCGCCGGGAAGCGCTTGCGCGGCATCCACATGGCCGACGCTCTTCATGGCACTGGCGATTTTCTCGGCAACGAAGCCGACGATAATCTGCACGTTAGTGGCATTGAGGCGGATCACGCCGCTGGCGCCCAGACGGCGGGCCAGCGCATCGTCAACCAGCGTGGCGTCCTTCACGCCCAAACGCAGGCGAGTGATGCAGGCGTCAATGCTGGCTAAATTGTCGGAACCGCCGATGGCGGCGACGTACTGACGGGCCAACGCGCTGACATCCTGCGCTTTTCCGGCGCTCAGATTCATATCCTCACCATCGGCGCTGCTGCCGGCGACGGCCTGCTCGCGGCCCGGAGTCAGCAGATTGAAGCGGGTGATGGTGAAGCGGAAGACCAGGTAGTAAATCGCGAAGTACACCAGTCCCATGGGGATCAAAAGATACCAGTGGGTCGCCAGCGGGTTGCGCGATGCCAGCACCATATCGACCAGACCGGCGCTGAAACCGAATCCGGCAATCCAGTGCATGCTGGCGGCGATGAAAACGGAGACGCCGGTTAAAAAGGCGTGGATGACGTACAGCGCTGGCGCCACGAACATGAAGGAAAACTCCAGCGGTTCGGTGATACCGGTGAAGAAGGCCGCGAAGGCGCCAGCCATCATAATACCCATCACTTTAGCTCTGTTTTCCGGACGAGCGCACTGGTACATCGCCAGCGCCGCGCCCGGCAGGCCAAACATCATGACCGGGAAAAAGCCCGCCTGATAGCGGCCGGTGATGCCGACTACCGCTTTGCCGGAGGCGATGGACTGCGCGCCGCCGAGGAAGTTAGGAATGTCGTTAATTCCGGCGACGTCGAACCAGAATACTGAGTTCAGAGCGTGATGCAGGCCGACCGGGATAAGCATACGGTTGAAGAAGGCATAGATCCCCGCGCCCAGCGAGCCCAGTTTCTGAATATGCTCGCCGAAGCTAACCAGCCCGCTAAAGACGACCGGCCAGATGAACATCAGGATAAACGCCACCACAATCATGGTGAATGAGGTAATGATCGGCACCAGCCGGCGCCCGCTGAAGAAGGAGAGCGCTTTCGGTAATTCGGTGCTGCTAAAGCGGTTGTAGAGTTCGGCGGAGATAATGCCGACCATAATGCCGATAAACTGATTTTTGATCTTCGCGAAGGCGGCAGGCACCTGTTCGATCGGGAGCTGTTGGATCATGGCGACGGCCGATGGTGAGCAGAGCGTGGTCAGTACCAGAAAACCGACGAATCCGGCCAGCGCGGCGGCGCCGTCTTTATCTTTCGACATTCCGTAAGCCACCCCGACGGCAAACAGGACGCCCATATTATCGATAATGGCTGAGCCGGACTGAATACATAATGCCGCCAGCGCGTTAGAGCTGCCCCAGCCGTTAGGATCAATCCAATAACCAATACCCATTAAAATGGCGGCGGCGGGAAGGGTGGCAACAGGTACCATTAGCGCCCGGCCAACCTTTTGTAGATAACCTAAAATATTCATGCGAATTCCCTTAAAAATAATAATCCTGAAGTCGCTACGGCGATTGTTGTCGTCGTGCAGCTGACCGTTTATGGCGATGGGTATTTAAACTGAATGACCGCATTTTTATTGTGGTTTAGTTTTAAGGGATTTTAGTTGGTATTTAATGTTAGCTATGTCGCATTTTATT
>CABUCP010000346.1 GCA_902490055.1 uncultured Klebsiella sp.
CTGCAACTACTGCTGCTTTGTAAAGCACCTGTACCTTTTTTGAAAGGGGACTTTTATAAGGGTGAGGAGTATACACGAAGAGAACACCAGGGGTGAGCAAAGTTTTACATCGCGGGTCATTGGTCCTACACTGCGCGGTATTGAAACGAGGTAAAACAACTCATGCGTGTACTGGGAATTGAAACATCCTGCGATGAAACCGGCATCGCCATTTATGACGACAAACAAGGTCTGTTAGCCAACCAACTGTATAGTCAGGTGAAATTACACGCTGACTACGGCGGCGTGGTGCCTGAGCTGGCGTCGCGCGACCACGTGCGTAAGACCGTACCGCTGATTCAGGCGGCGCTGAAAGAGGCGGGTCTGACGGCGAAAGATATTGATGCCGTCGCCTATACGGCGGGTCCAGGGTTGGTTGGCGCGCTGCTGGTCGGCGCGACCGTCGGCCGCTCGCTGGCTTTCGCCTGGAACGTGCCGGCGATCCCGGTACACCATATGGAAGGGCACCTGCTGGCGCCGATGCTGGAAGATAATCCGCCGGCGTTCCCGTTCGTCGCTCTGCTGGTTTCCGGCGGCCATACTCAGCTGATTAGCGTCACCGGCATCGGCCAGTATGAACTGCTGGGCGAGTCAATCGACGATGCGGCTGGCGAAGCCTTTGATAAAACAGCAAAACTGCTGGGGCTGGATTATCCCGGCGGGCCGATGCTGTCGAAGATGGCCTCCCAGGGCACCGAAGGGCGCTTCGTCTTCCCACGGCCGATGACCGATCGTCCGGGGCTCGACTTCAGCTTCTCCGGCCTGAAAACCTTTGCCGCCAACACCATCCGTAACAACGGCGACGATGAACAAACCCGTGCCGACATCGCCCGCGCATTTGAAGACGCGGTCGTCGATACGCTGATGATTAAATGTCGTCGCGCGCTGGATCAAACCGGCTTTAAGCGGCTGGTGATGGCGGGCGGCGTGAGCGCTAACCGCACGCTGCGCGCCAAACTGGCGGAAATGATGAGCAAACGCGGCGGCGAGGTGTTTTATGCCCGCCCTGAATTCTGCACCGACAACGGCGCAATGATTGCTTACGCTGGTATGGTTCGCCTGAAGGGCGGCGGCAATGCTGGCCTCGGCGTCACCGTGCGGCCGCGCTGGCCGCTGGCGGAACTACCTGCCGCCTGATAAGCCAGGCAAAAGCAAAAGCAAAAGCAAAAGCAAAGCCGCCCATCAAGGCGGCTTTTTTACGCGCGGGTTAGGGCTGCAGATAATCTTCGGCGTCGATGTCGTAGCCCGACGGCTCCCAGCGGATCGCCAGCAGCGATAGCAAACCAATCAGCGGCGCGGCGGCGATAATCCAGAAGACGCGGGTATCCAGCGCGGCTACCAGCAGTGGAAAGAGGAATAAAGAGAGCGTCGAACTGCCGCGCATTAGCGTCTGGTTGAGCCCGACCCCGACGCCGCGCAGCGATGTCGGATAGCTTAACGACGCGAAGGTCATGGTGTGCGCGCCGGGTCCGAACCCCTGGCCGAAAAGGAACAGCGCCAGCATCGCCACGGCAGCGACGCCTTCGCCCGCGCCATCCGGGCGGCCAATCAGCGCCAGGCCGAGCAGCGCCGCCAGCTGGCAGCTATAGCCCGCCAGCGACATCCGCCAGGCCCCGAAGCGCGGGACGAGGCGTACCGCCAGGATCCCGCCGACGAACGCGAACAGCAAATTCAGCGCCAGCGAAATCAAAATCGTCGTCAGCATCGATTGCACGAAGAAGCTGGAGATGATCACCGGCAGGCCGAAGGCGACGGCGTTATAGGCGAATGAGGACACCACCGACAGCAAAGTTGAAAGCGTCGTGCGGCGCAAATAGACGCCGCGGAACAGGCGCAGATAGTTACTCCACCGGGCGGTACGTATTTTTGGCGCCGGTTTTTCCAGCGCGTGCTGGGCGACGTGGGCATTGATATTGTAAGCCTGGCGCAAAATTGACGCCGCTTCGCGCAGGTTGCCCTGATTGGCGGCCCACACCGGCGATTCGCTCATATAGCGGCTGCGAATAGTGATAATCACCAGCGCCGGGATGGCGCCGAAGCCAAGGATAATCCGCCATAGCCAGTCGCTGTGGCTTTCCGGCAAAATGGCGTAGAAGAAGAGCACCAGCAGATACGAAATGCTAATCGCCGCGTACCACGTCGGGCACCACATCGCCACGCTGGCCGCCTTGTTGCCGGGGCCTTTCAGTTTGGCGAATTCGCTGAGAAACGCCATCGCCACCGGCAGGTCGATCCCCACCCCTAAGCCCATCACGAAACGTGCGCCAGTAAGGACGTATTCATTCGGCGCCAGCGCGCAGGCGATGGCCGCCACTACGAAGAACAGCATATCCGCCATAAACACGCGGTAGCGGCCAATTTTGTCAGTAAGATAGCCGCCAAGCAGCGCGCCAACGATGGCGCCGAAGGTGATGGCCGAAGCGACCATGCCGGTACCGGCAGGCGTCAGGTTGAATTCCCGGGTGATATCTTTCAGGCCGAACGCTAGCGAGCCGAGATCGTAGGCATCAAGGAAAATACCGCCGAGGGCGATACCCATGACGATACGCGCGTTATTGCGCCCGCTGCTGCCTTCATTAATCAGCCGCGAGACGTCCGCCGCGTTGCCGATCCATTTTACTTCCCCGCCGGGCGACGCCGTGCTCGCCGCGGGCGTCGCGTTAATTATATCAGTCATGTTGTTGTGCTTTTTTCTCTTATAAAGAGCTTCAGAGTAAACAGCGGCGCGGGGGCGAAAAAATCACTTTTGGTTATAACTCATAACTAAGTGATTGTAGTGAAAGGATTATCTTTGGATTTCTCTTTCACCGCTATGATTGGCTGAAAAAAAGGAAAATAGAATGCGTTTGTGGCGGCAAAGCGGCCCGGCGCTGGCGGCCGGGGCGGAGATTATTTCTGCTCTGGCGTTTTTTTCTTCTTCTTGAAGCGCGACCAGATTTTCGTTTCCTGGCGGCGCCACAGACGCTGAATATTGTCGTGATGACGCAGCAGGATCAGGCAGGAGAGCATGGAAACCGGGAAGGTGTACTGCGGCTTAAACCACCAGACGTAGAAGGGGGCGATAAGCGCGCTGACGATAGCGCCCAGCGAGGAATACCCGCTGAGGAGAATCGTCAGCAGCCAGGTGCCGGCCATCACGCCGGTAAGATCCCAGCCGATGGGCGCGATCGCGCCGAATGCCGTCGCCACGCCTTTACCGCCGCGAAAATTGAAGAACACCGGCCAGATATGGCCTACACAGGCGGCAATAGCCACCAGCCCGAGCCAGAACGGCGTCAGACCGAGCGCCCAGGCGCCCCATACCGGCAGCATCCCCTTGAGGACATCAAAAATTAATACCGCTACGGCTGCTCCCTTGCCGCCAATTCGGAGTACGTTCGTCGCCCCAGGGTTGCCGGAGCCGCTATCGCGAGGGTCGGGCAAACCGGCAAGACGGCACACCAGAATGGCGCTGGAAATTGAGCCGCAGAGGTAGGCGAGGATAACAAGTCCAGGCGCGATTGCACTCATCAGCTGTTCCATTGTGAAAACGTCGTTGGATCCCCACTCATCTTAGTGTTAACAGCTTGTTGGCTTTCTCCGCGCGATCGGTTACATAGAGAGGCGGTTATGTTCCCGGAGTCTTGCCGTGTCGCCGCTGTCAGGCCACGCGATTTCTTTAGGGGATGTCTTTGCATCTGTGGATAATACGCATAAATCGCCGGAAGTGGTATCCGGTTTAGCCAAAAAGCAGGCAGGTCGTGATGGATATTGTATTTATAGAGCAACTTTCGGTAATCACCACGATTGGTGTTTACGACTGGGAACAGACCATCGAACAGAAGTTAGTGTTCGATATCGAAATGGCGTGGGATAACCGCAAAGCGGCAGCCAGCGACGATGTGAGCGATTGCCTGAGCTATGCTGATATCAGCGAACTGGTTATCAATCACGTTGAGGGCGGGCGCTTTGCGCTGGTCGAACGCGTGGCGGAAGAGATAGCCGATCTGCTGTTGCAAAAATTCCACTCGCCATGGGTGCGCATTAAGGTCAGCAAGCCCGGCGCGGTGGCCCGTGCGGCTAATGTCGGCGTCATCATTGAACGTGGCACAAATCTGAAACAAGATGCTGTGCGTCATAATTTTTAAACAAATCTATTTTATACCGGTCATAGTGCCTGGGTTTTAATTTTACTTCTTCTTTTTAAGGGTTTATTGAATGGGCGATATACACTCGCTGCT
>CABUCP010000347.1 GCA_902490055.1 uncultured Klebsiella sp.
TTTTCCTTGATTCAACATACTACATCCTTGTATAAAATTTTATACACAAATCGCACAAAATAAGTTTGCCGATGACCCAAAAAACCATGCCGCTACGCTAATCCAGACAACATCATCGGTCACTCACTCAGCAAATATTCTGCGAGGCATTTTCCGGATTAGTTCTATTTTGCGCTGATTGCCGTACACTGGGTTCTCTGGTCTGATTGAGGGCACCACCATGGCACTCCCCCGCATTACACAAAAAGAGATGACCGAGCGCGAACAGCGCGAATTGAAAACGCTGCTCGACCGCGCGCGGATTGCGCACGGCCGCCCGCTGAGCAATGCGGAAGCGAATAGCGTGAAGAAGGAATATATCGATAAGCTGATGGCGCTACGCGAAGCGGAAGCGAAGAAAGCCCGCCAGGTGAAAAAGCAGCAGGCTTATAAAGTAGACAAGGAAGCGACGTTTTCCTGGTCGGCGAATACGCCGACTCGCGGCAGGCGTTAGCGGCCTTTCTTTTTACGTCCCGGCTGCACGAAACGTTTACCGTTCGAGGCCGGGCGGCCCTTCTCGTTGGTTTTTTCCATCTTCACCACCGGGCGCTTGATGCCGGCGGTCGCCGCTTTAGCCTTCGGTTTGGCTTTCGGCTTCGCTTCAGATGACGAGTTCTCAATCAGCTTGAACAGGTCGATAAGCTCATCATCGGTAAGATCGCGCCACTCACCCAGCGGAATGCCCGTCAGACTGACGTTCATAATACGCGTACGCTCCAGCTTCACGACGTCATAGCCAAAGTGCTCGCACATACGGCGGATTTGGCGGTTTAACCCCTGAACCAGCGTGATGCGGAAAACGAATGGCGCTTCTTTCTTGACCTTGCATTTTTTGGTTACGGTACCGAGAATCGGTACGCCCGCGCCCATGCCGCGAATGAACTCATCGGTAACCGGCTTATCAACGGTGACCAGATACTCTTTTTCATGGTCGTTGCCGGCGCGCAGGATTTTGTTCACCAGATCGCCATGATTGGTCAGGAAAATTAGCCCCTGGGAGTCTTTATCGAGACGGCCAATCGGGAACACGCGTTTACTATGGTTCACGAAATCGACGATGTTATCGCGCTCGCCATCTTCGGTGGTGCTGACAATACCCACCGGCTTATTCAGCGCAATCAGCACTAAATCATCGGCTTCTCGCGGCTCAATCAGCTGACCATTTACTTTCACCACATCGCCCGGCTTAACCTGATCGCCAATGGTGGCGCGCTTGCCGTTAATAAAGACGTTGCCTTGTTCAATAAAGCGGTCCGCTTCGCGACGCGAGCAGATCCCGCTTTCGCTGATGTATTTATTTAATCGAGTAGATGAGTCGGTCAGCATAGTTTCTCCTTTGACAGCGAAATATACCTCACCTTACTGGCGATAAAAAACAGGGATGGCGTTATTCATTACCCCATTGATTGAGGAAATTGGCGATATCGTCGATACGCTGCGCGGCAATGCCGGCTTCGCGGGCCATCTCCTGCTGCGCTTCTTCGCTGATCTCCTCGTTATTCATCAAACGCGTAATCAGCAGCTGAAAATAATGCGCCAGGCTATCGCGCTCGGCCTCTTTCACCGCTTCTGCGCACTCCGTCGAATACTCATCCACGATGTCGTAAAATTTCAGCGGTATTTCATTGTTCATAGGTCGTCTCCGGGGTGGTAGGCATCTGTACTTTCTGCCCGCGATGATAGCATTCCGCTTACCTGCACCGTGAGCCATATCAGCGCCCCGGCGCCAGGCCAATGATAGAATCTGCGTCATATGACATGCTTAAACAGGATGAAAAGATGGAACTGCTGTTACTGAGTAACTCCACGCTGCCGGGTAAAACCTGGATGGAACACGCGCTGCCGCTGATTGCCGGCCAGGTTAATGGCCGCCGCTCGGCGGTGTTTATCCCTTTCGCCGGGGTAACGCAAAGCTGGGATGATTATACCGCCAAAGCGGCCGCCGTGATGGCGCCAATGGGCGTCAGCGTGACGGGGATCCACAGCGTCGCTGACCCTATCGCGGCAATTGAAAGCACCGAGATGGTGATCGTCGGCGGCGGGAACACGTTCCAGTTGCTGAAAGAGTGCCGCTCCCGCGGTCTGCTGGCGCCGATTGTCGATGTCGTCAAGCGCGGGGCGCTGTATATCGGCTGGAGCGCGGGTTCTAACCTCGCCTGCCCGACCATTCGCACCACCAACGATATGCCGATTGTCGATCCGCAGGGGTTTGACGCGTTAGGGCTATTCCCGCTGCAGATTAACCCGCATTTCACCAACGCGTTGCCGACCGGACATCAGGGCGAAACCCGCGAGCAGCGTATTCGCGAGCTGCTGGTTGTCGCGCCGGAATTGACGGTAATTGGCCTGCCGGAAGGGAACTGGATTCAGGTTACCGGTGGCCACGCCACGCTCGGCGGCCCGAACCCGACGCTGTTGTTCAAAGCGGGAGAAGAAGCGGTGACTCTGGAGTCAGGCCACCGTTTCTAAGCGCGTTTGCCGAACGCTTCCCGGATAGCGGCGCGTTGCGCCTTATCCGGGCTACCCTGCATAAATCGCGCTAATAATCATCCCGCTCGTCGTCTTCGTCCGGCTGCTCCATCACGCTATAGGCGACGGCGCAGAACAACGAGTTCAAACGCTTCATATCGCCTAGTAGCGCCAGGTGCAGGGTACTGGTCTCAATACTCTGCACGTTTTGCTGATGCAAACGATCAACGTGCGCATGCGAATAGCGGCGGTTGAGGATACGGAAACGATGCTTATTACGCCGCAGACGACGGGCGCTCGGTACGTCGCCGGAGAAGAAGACCGACATCGCCAGCTGCAGGTTGCTGAGCAACAGCTCGTATAACGCATCCAGCTCTTTTAACCCCTCAAGGGAAAATGCGCGCCGCGCCGCCAGCGATTTATCGGCAATCTCGCTGCCCATGCGTTCGACGATATCGGAAGATTGCTCAAGGTTTAGCGACATCTCAATGATTTCCGCCCAGCGTCGCGACTCCTCCTCCGCCAGCTCGTCTTTCGGCATCCGCGCCAGATACAGCTTAATCGCGGTGTAAAGCACGTTGATATCATCCGCCATCCGCCGTAGCTCTTTCTCCTCGCGCGGCTCGCCGTGCATGACCTTGCGCAGGCTTTCCAGCATCTGCTCCATGGCGTCGCCGATGCGCAGGGTTTCACGAGCGGCATTGGCCAACGCCAGCGCCGGCGTATCCAGCGCCGAAGTATCCAGATGCTTCGGCTTCAGGTGGTTATCCAGCTCCGGCTCATCGCGGATCAGGCGTTTACACAGGTTCGCCATCGGCCCGGCGAACGGCACCATCGCCACGCAGCGGATCAGGTTGTAGAAGACGTGGAAGTAGATAACCAGCTCCGACTCTTCCAGCGGCAGCTTGTGCATAAGGTCTGCCAGCACATGCACGAACGGCAAAATAATCAGGCTGCCCACCAGCTTAAACAGCAGGCTGCCGAGCGCGACCCGCCGCGCCGCCGCGTTGGCGCCGCTGTTGTTGAGCATCGCCAGTAGACCGGAGCCAAGGTTGGCGCCAATCACCAGACACAGCGCCACCGGGAATGAGATCACGCCGGTGCCGGTCAGGGTAGCGGTTAGCAGTACTGCCGCCAGGCTGGAATAACTGATAATGGCAAACACCGCGCCGATCAGTGCATCCAGCATAATATCGCCGGTCAGCGAGGCAAATATCACCTGCACGCCGTTGGCCTGGGTTATCGGATGCACCGCCTGGACGATAAGCTCCAGCGCCAGCAGAATAAGCCCAAGTCCAATCCCCACGCGCCCAAGCTGGCCCGCTCGCGTCTGTTTGCGTCCAAGGAAGAAAATCACGCCGATAAAAATCAGCAGCGGCGACAGCCAGGAAAGGTCGAAGGTCAGTACCCGCGCCATCAGCGCAGTACCCACATCAGCGCCCAGCACCATGACCAGTGCTGGCGCCAGCGCGACCAGGTCCTGAGCGACAAACGACGTCACCAGCATGGTGGTGGCATTACTGCTCTGCACCAGCGCGGTGACGCCAATCCCCGCGCAGAAGGCGAGCGGTTTTTTCTCCACGCTGCTGCTGAGTACGGTACGCAGGCGCGCGCCAAAGACGCGCATCACGCCGGTGCGCACGATATGGGTGCCCCACACCAGCAGGGCAACGGCAGAAAGTAGGTGTAGCAGAGTTAACACAGAATCAGCTTCTCCTTATCGTTATAAGTGTTCCTGAGGTTTAAA
>CABUCP010000348.1 GCA_902490055.1 uncultured Klebsiella sp.
TTGCCGTACTCAATCGCGCCGGATACGCAAAAACACGTCCCCATGCTGTTATGGCTGTCGCCGGATTACCAACAGCGCTATGGTGTTTCCAGCCAGTGTTTGCAACAACAGGCGAAGACGAACGATTATTCACAGGATAATCTGTTCTCTACCCTGCTTGGCCTGCTCGGGGTAGACACCCACGAGTATCAGGCAAAAGACGACCTTTTAACGCCATGTAGAGAGACCGGCAGATGAAAATCTTAGTCATTGAAGACGATGCGCTCCTGTTACAAGGGTTAATTCTGGCGATGCAAAGCGAGGGCTACGTCTGCGATGGCGTCGCCACCGCCCACGAAGCCGCCCTGTCCTTAGCCAGCAACCATTACAGTCTGGTGGTGCTCGACCTCGGTCTGCCGGATGAAGACGGCCTGCATTTCCTGGCGCGCATGCGCCGGGAAAAATTCACCCAGCCGGTGCTGATCCTCACCGCTCGCGATACCGTTGTCGACCGCATCAGCGGGCTGGATACCGGCGCTGACGACTATCTGGTGAAGCCCTTCGCGCTGGAAGAGCTCAACGCCCGTATTCGCGCGCTGCTGCGCCGCCACAATAATCAGGGCGATAACGAACTGACCGTCGGCAACCTGCGGCTCAACGTTACCCGCCGCCAGGTATGGCTAGCCGGCGATTCGCTGGAGCTCACGCCAAAAGAGTATGCCCTGCTCTCGCGCCTGATGATGAAAGCCGGCAGCCCGGTGCACCGCGAGATTCTCTACAATGATATCTACAGCTGGGATAACGAACCGGCGACCAACACCCTCGAAGTGCATATTCACAATCTGCGCGATAAGGTAGGCAAAGCGCGGATCCGCACCGTTCGTGGCTTTGGCTACATGCTGGTGAATAATACGGAGTCAGAATAACGCTATGGCACTGTTTGCAACTGAAACCTGGACCATGCGCCATCGTCTGCTGCTAACCATTGGGGTTATCCTGGTGGTGTGCCAGTTAATCAGCGTCTTCTGGCTGTGGCATGAGAGCAAAGAGCAAATCCAGCTATTGGTTGCCAGCGCCATTGAAGGTCACAATAACCAGAAGCACGTCGAACATGAAGTGCGCGAAGCGGTCGCCAGCCTGCTGGTGCCAAGCCTGCTGATTGTTGGCCTCGCACTGTATATCAGCCTGATGGCGGTGAAAAAAATCACCCGTCCGCTGTCAAACCTGCAGTGCGAACTGGAGAATCGGACGCCGGATAATCTGCAGCCGATTATTCTGCAGGAGTCGGTACCAGAGGTAACGGCGGTGACCACCGCTATCAACCAGCTGGTCTCACGCCTGAACCTGACGCTCGATCGCGAGCGTCTGTTTACCGCCGACGTCGCCCACGAGCTCCGCACGCCCCTTGCCGGGCTACGCTTGCACCTTGAACTGATGGCCAAGGTACACAGCGTCAGCGTCGACCCGCTAATCCAGCGCCTCGATCAGATGACCAACAGTATTTCGCAACTGCTGCAGCTGGCACGCGTGGGTCAGTCGTTCTCCGCCGGTAGCTACCAGCAGGTCCATTTACAGGAAGATGTGGTCGAACCGCTGCGGGATGAACTGGAGGTGATGCTGGAGGCCCGTCAGCAAACGCTTGAGGTAATCGACAGCGAAGGTGAAGATCTGGTATCCGGCGATGCTACGCTGGTGCGGGTTATTTTACGCAATCTGGTGGAAAACGCGCATCGCTATAGCCCGGTGGGCTCAAAAATTAAAATATCCGTCAATCCGGGAAAAACGCCGATTCTGGCAGTAGAAGATGAAGGCCCGGGGATTGACGAGGCGAAGAGCGGCGAGCTCAGTAAAGCCTTTGTCCGGATGGACAGCCGCTACGGCGGAATAGGCCTCGGCCTGAGTATCGTGACCCGCATCGCTCAGCTCCACGATGCGCAGTTCTTTTTACATAATCGCCAGCCCGGTCCGGGCGTTCGCGCCTGGGTGCAGTTTCCGCGCGGTTTACGTCAGAACGTTAATACCCATTGATGGAAGAAAGCGACCACGATAACAAATGTGGTCGCAACAGCCAGAAATTCACGAAAGTTAAGTTTTTGCATGGCGCTATCCTCATTAGAATGAGGATAGTTTCGCCGAAGAAAATTAAGCCAACATTAAGAACCGTGCGGAAAACGTGACGACAAGGCAAAAAGCGATTAGCCGGCACTTTTTCCATTTGCCGCTGGCTGGCTACGACGCCGCAATAAACAGTTCACGCAGCTGATGCAACCGATCACGAACCTGCGCCGCCTCTTCAAATTCGAGGTTCTGCGCGTGCTGCATCATCTTGCCTTCCAGTTCGTGGATTTTCTGCTGCAGCGCTTTCGGCGTCAGTTCTACGCTATCGGCCTCCACCGGTGAACGCGCTTTGCCGCGGCCTTTGGCTTTGGTCTTCGCAATGTTCTGGCCCAGCGCCAGAATATCGACCACTTTCTTATTAAGCCCCTGCGGCACTATTCCGTGTTCTTCGTTGTAGCGTTGCTGCTTCTCGCGACGGCGCTCGGTTTCGCCAATCGCCTTCGCCATCGACGGCGTGATCTTATCGCCGTAGAGAATTGCCTTGCCGTTCACGTTACGCGCCGCGCGGCCGATAGTCTGAATCAGCGAACGCTCAGAACGCAGGAAGCCCTCTTTATCGGCATCCAGAATGGCCACCAGCGACACTTCCGGCATATCCAGCCCTTCACGCAGCAGGTTGATCCCGACCAGCACATCGAACTCGCCAAGGCGCAGATCGCGAATAATCTCCATTCGCTCTACGGTATCGATATCTGAGTGCAGATAACGCACCCGCTCGCCGTGTTCTTCAAGGTATTCGGTTAAGTCTTCCGCCATGCGCTTAGTCAGGGTGGTGACCAGCACGCGTTCGTTAATCGCCGCGCGGATGCGGATTTCAGACAGCAGATCGTCGACCTGCGTCGCCACCGGCCGGACTTCGATAATTGGGTCCAGCAGCCCGGTTGGGCGCACCACCTGATCGACTACCTCATCGCCGGATTTCTCAAGTTCATACGCGCCCGGCGTCGCCGAAACGTAAATCGTCTGCGGCGCCAGCGCCTCGAACTCTTCAAACTTCATCGGCCGGTTATCCAGCGCCGACGGCAGGCGGAAACCGTATTCTACCAGCGTCTCTTTACGCGCCCGGTCACCGCGGTACATGCCGCCGATTTGCGGGATAGTCACGTGCGATTCATCGATAACCAGCAGGCCATCGGCCGGCAGGTAGTCAAACAGCGTCGGCGGCGGCTCGCCTGGCCCGCGCCCGGATAGGAAGCGCGAATAGTTTTCAATGCCGGAGCAGTAGCCCAGCTCGTTCATCATCTCAAGGTCAAACTGGGTACGCTGACTCAGGCGCTGCTCTTCCAGCAGCTTGTTGTTCGCCAGCAGCACCTTGCGACGATCCGCCAGTTCGTCTTTGATCTCTTCCATCGCCTGCACGATCCGCTCGCGCGGGGTGACATAGTGGGTTTTGGGGTAGATGGTATAGCGTGGAATGGTCGATTCCACCTGCCCGGTGAGCGGGTCGAACAGCGACAGCCGCTCAACTTCTTCGTCAAACAGCTCAATGCGCAGCGCGATGTCGTCAGATTCCGCCGGGAAGACGTCGATAACCTCGCCGCGCACGCGGAAGGTACCGCGCTGGAAGGCCTGATCGTTACGGGTATATTGCAGCTCGGCCAGCCGGCGCAGGATCGCGCGCTGGTCGATCAGCATACCGGTAGTCAGGTGCAGCATCATCTTCAAGTACAGATCCGGATCGCCGAGGCCGTAGATGGCGGAAACGGAGGCCACGACCACCACGTCGCGGCGCTCAAGCAAGGCTTTGGTGGCTGACAGACGCATCTGCTCGATATGTTCGTTCACCGAAGCGTCTTTTTCGATAAAGGTATCCGAGCTCGGGACGTAGGCTTCAGGCTGATAGTAATCGTAGTAAGAGACAAAATACTCCACCGCATTCTCCGGGAAGAACTCTTTCATCTCGCCGTACAGCTGCGCCGCCAGGGTTTTATTCGGCGCCAGCACCATCGTCGGACGCTGCAGGTCGGCGATGACGTTGGCGATAGTGAAGGTTTTCCCCGACCCGGTTACCCCGAGCAGGGTCTGATGCGCAAGGCCATCTTCCAGCCCCTCTTCGAGACGACGAATGGCTTCGGGCTGATCGCCGGAAGGACGGAATGCGGAGTGCAGCTTGAACGGTTTGCTCATATTTCAGGACCTGAAGATGGGATTGGCCAG
>CABUCP010000349.1 GCA_902490055.1 uncultured Klebsiella sp.
ACCTGTAGCACAATACACAATTAACACCGCAAAATTTAAATATAAACGTTTATTTTATGGGTTACCAACCAGCATTTATTCTACCATCACCGCCTTCTTGCAGATTTAAATAAAATAATCCCCATGAAATATAAAACGCTTTTACTCGCGGCCGTCGTTACGCTGGCAGGCTGTAGCGCGCAGGGCGACACCGCCAGCCAACAGCGCGCCAGTATTCAAAAGATGCGCAACGATACGCTCAACAAGCTCTACGCTTTGCATCCGCAAGCACGTAGCGATATTCAGCATTCGAACGGTTACGCGGTCTTTGCCAGCAATAGCAGCAAAATTCTGGTCTTCGGTTTCGGCAGCGGCTACGGCGTAGTGAAAAATAGCGCCACTGGCAAAGATACCTATATGAAAATGGCCCAGGGCGGCGCCGGTCTCGGAATGGGCGTCAAACAGCTGCGCACCGTGCTGGTATTCCACGACAAAGCGGCGCTGAATAATTTCATTACCAAAGGCTATATGGTTGGCGCGGATGCCAACGCGGCGGCGAAATATGACGATAAGGGCGTAGCTCCGGTGGGCGCATCGGCCAACGGCGTGGCGAAAGATACCGCCTCGCTGCCGTCAAAAGTGAACGTCTATGAAATCACCGAAAAAGGGCTGGCCGCCCAGGCGATGGTTAACGGCTACAAATACTGGCCGGATGACGACCTGAACAAAAAGTGATCCTTCTTTGCTCCGCACAGAGCAGCGTGCGGCGCTCTCCCACCACAATCAAAGCGCACAAAACTGCTACTCCCGTCACACTCCGTTTGTTTTTATTTTTACTTTGTTTCCTTGGTTAACTATGTTGAGTTCACTTTTATCGCAAGGGACTCTCGAGGTAAACATGATCCAATCACAACGCAGCAGGCTCGCTCAAAATATCTGGCTGGCGATGGCCGGGCTGTTGGCAGTCTCCGCGCCGCTGGCGGCCAGCGCCGATACCGCCATCGGTCAAATAGCGGCTAAAGTACTACCGTATCAAGCCAAACCGCGCGTCTTCGTGCTCACCGACATTGGCAATGAACCGGATGACCAGATGTCGCTAACCCGTTTTCTGCTCTACGCCAATGAGATGAACGTTGAAGGACTGGTCGCAACCACCTCGACCTGGCAGCGCGAAAAGGTACACACCGATATGATTGAACGGGTGGTGGGCCACTATGGAGAAGTGCAACCTAACTTGCTGAAACACGCCGCCGGCTTCCCGACCCGGAGTCAACTGGACGCGGTGGTCGCGCCGGGCGTGGCGGGCTATGGGCTGGCGGCGACCGGCGCCGGTAAACATACCGCCGGTTCCGATCTGCTGGTAAACGCTATCGAGAAAAGCACCGATGCCAGCCAGCCGCTGTATATCAACCTATGGGGCGGCGCCAATACCCTCGCGCAGGCCTTAAAAGACTTAAGCGCGAAGCATCCGGCCAGCGCGGTGAACGCATTAACGCAAAACCTGGTGGTATACGCGATTTCCGATCAGGACGATGCCGGCTTCTGGGTGCGGGAAAACTATCCTCAGATCACCTGGATTGGCGATCCCTCCAGCCAGACAGGCGAAGATTACGCCCGGGCCACCTGGACCGGCATCAGCGGCGATCGCTACTATCGCAACGCGCCGGGCGCGGATTTCACCACCGTTTCACAGCACTGGCTGGATGACAACATCCGCAGCAAAGGGCCGATGGGCAAAGGCTATCTGCAGTATCTGTTCATTATGGAAGGCGACACCCCGGCGTTCCTCGGGTTAATCCGCAACGGCCTCAATAGCGAGCGCAATCCGGGCTGGGGCGGCTGGGGCGGGCGCTATATTGTTCGTCAACCACAGCACGAGACGCGCCCGTTCTGGAGCAGCGGCGGCGATTTTTATCCGGGCAACCCGAATGCCGCCGATACGGTCACCGGCGTCGATGGCCAGCGTTACACCTCTAACCAGGCCACGATCTGGCGCTGGCGCGAGGCCTTCCAGCACGATTTCGCCGCGCGAATGGACTGGGGAATTAAAGATTATGCCGCGGCTAACCACAATCCACAGGCGGTGGTGAACGGTGATAGCGGGCAGGAGGCGCTGTTCCTGAATGCTAAAGTTGGCGAAACATTGAAACTGAGCGCCGAGGGCAGTAAAGATCCCGATGGCAATCAGCTCAGCTATCGCTGGTTCCTCTACCCGGAAGCCGGCTCCGCCAGCTCACAGCCGGTGGCGGTTAACGACGTTCAGGGCCGTCGCGGCGAAGATAATCTGCAGGCGCCTGCGGTGCTGACGCTTGGCGAGGCCGCGCAATCTCACGCCGAGGTTAAAGCGCAACGTGCGGGAACCGAACATCTGATCCTCGCGGTAACCGATAACGGTACGCCGTCGCTCACCGCCTACCGTCGGATCATCGTCACCGTCAAGTAACCCTCGCGGGCGGCAACCGCCCATGAGATTGATGACAAACCTCATGCAATCGTTAGGTTTGCAGATAGCGACAGACAAATAATAAGGAAAATCAATTTATTGATTTTCGGCTGATAGCCACAAAGAAGGAAAAACCACGCTTTTTCCTTCTTTGTCAGCAGTCTGTCGGGCGGCAACCGCCCGTTTTTCCCGCCCGCAATCGCGCGTGCGGGATGGTATGATGACGCCTGACTTAACGGTGACAGGGGCATGACGGCGTGGACTACAGACAGCAGATCCTCAACATTTTGCATAGCGAAAGCGAATCGCGGGCGGAGATGACCCGGCGGCTCGGCGTCACTAAAGCCTACATCACCAAGCTCACCGCCCGGCTGCTGGAAGAGCGATTAATCGAAGAGCGGGAAGTAAAAGACGTCGCTTTTGGTCGCCCGCAGCAGTGCCTGTCGGTTAAAGAAGGCAATGCCTGGAGCGTGAATATCATGCTGCGTCGCGGCAGTTTCCAGGGCACGCTCAACGATTACCATACGCTGAAAGCGCCGTTAGCCAGCCATCAGTTCAGCCTCCCGGAGCAAATGACCCCGGATACGCTGGCGCAGTTTATCGCCGATGGCCTGCAGGCGTTATGCCAGCAGGCTTCGTTGCAAACGACGCAAATCAAGGTGGTCAGCGTGGCGCTGCAGGGCGGAATTGAACATACCACCGGCGTGGTGCGCTACTGTCCGTTGTTCATCGACAACAATATTAACCTGATGGCGCTGCTGGAACAGCGCCTCGGCATCCCTACCCGCATCTACAACATCGCCCACTGCACCAATTACCTGCTGGCGAAACGCTCGCCGGGGATCTCATACGTGGCGTTTATGCCCGGCTTCGGCAGCCTCGGTTACGGTTACTGTACCAACGGCGTTCCGGGATTGGGCGAAAACGGTTTTTATCCGGAAATCGTCCACTTACCCTACGATGGCGGGCTGGAGCCGGCGTTTAACGTCGATCCGGCGAACAAAGCCCCCGGTATTCAGGCGACCGCCCGCGCGCTCTATTTCGCCATCTGCTGTACCGCGCCGATTCACAATATTCGCCTGGTTATTGCCACCGGTGAGCTGTTCGAAGATTACGGCGATGATATTCTGCCGCTGGCGCAGCAAATGCTGGATGACAACCCGAATCGCCATATTCGCGAGATTAAAATACGCCACTACAAAACCGGGCATAACTATGGCTGGCGAGGGCTTGTGCAGCTGAGCTCCGACGCAATTACCGCGCAACTGGCGTAAAAAAGCCGGGCCAGACGTTAGCCTGACCCGGCGCTGATGCGATACCCCGGAGCCACGGGTATCGGCATTTAGTGGCCGAGGGCGCCGCTCACCAGAATTGAAGTAATAATTCCAGTCGCCGCGGCGATCAGCACATAGTTACCGTCGATGTAAGACCAATGCTGGCCTTCCGGCGGGCGCGGCAGGCCGCGGTCGTTCCAGTCCCGGACGCGATAATCATCGCCGCGGTAATGCTCCGGCGCCGGGTGGCCACGGCGGAAGTCATCACCTTTCCACGCGAAATGATCCTGTTCATGGCGGTCCTGACGGCGATCGTCATGGCCATTGCTACCCGGGCCGCGGTGGTCATTGCCGCCCTGATGGTTACTGCCTGGACGGCCCTGCGGCCCCTGCTGCTGGTGTCCGTCCTGGCCGCCATGGCCAGGGCCATTCTGCCAGACCTGCTGTTGCCCAGGACGATGGCCGTCATTTGGGCCATCGGCAAAAGCCTGAGCGCTCAGCACGCAGGATAAAATCACCGCCAGAGAAATAATCTTTTTCATAGT
>CABUCP010000350.1 GCA_902490055.1 uncultured Klebsiella sp.
AAAGAAGATGCTGAAGCAGTTATCCGCTATGCTGGTATCCCGCTGAGGTTCTGTCACTCCCACGAGGCAACGGTGCCAGTGGTGTCCACGAGGGCGATGAGGTACAGATGAAAGACGAGTTATTTGCCGATCTGCTGGCCAGTGCAGAAGAAATGGTAAGAATTGAAAAAGGTGAGCAAACGCCAGAGCCGCAGTATGTTCACACTTTTAGCCCGATTGATGTGAAAGCGATTCGCGAGGCCACCGGCTTAAAACAGCAGGATTTTGCTCTTGCCGTAGGCGTTAGCTATGACTTAGTTAAAAGCTGGGAAACTAAACGGCGCGAGCCAACCGGCGCCCCGAGAAAATTGCTGCTTTTATTACAGCTCAATCCTTTTATTATCAATCAGCTTAAAGCTATTTAGATTTTTGATACTCATAATGGGCGTGGCAGTATTTCCTGACGCCCATTTTCTGCTCAGACCAGCTTTTTCACCAACGCTTCGCTATGGCGGATGCGGTCCGGCGCGTGCTCCAGATCCTGCTGCACCAGCGCCATAAAGAGAAGATCGGTGAGCATCATCTGCGCGCTGGTGGAGGAGATCGCCGCGCTGCGCGTCGCCTGCTCCTCGGCAATGGTGTACAGACACTGGGAAGCTTGCTGCTGTAAGGCATTTGGCGTAAAACCGGTGATCGCGAGGATCTTACTGCCGACGCGTAATGCTTCTCCGGCCGCCATGTTGATCTCGCGTCGTTCGCCAGAGTAGGAGATAGCCAGCAGCAGATCGTCCGCCGACATCGCCTGTACCGTTGCCAGTAGCGCATGCATATCCTGTTCGGCGACGGCGTTGATGCCGATCTTCATCAGCTTCCAGCTAAAATTGCGCGCAACCAGCCCGGATGCGCCGATGCCGGTGATGATCACCCGCCGGGCGTCGCGCAGTAGCGCCACCGCTTCCAGCAACTTCTCTTCGCTATTGACGTCCAGCGAGGCATGCATCGCCGCGATGTTGTCTTTGATCAGCTTTTCGCCGACCAGGCGTAGCGGGTCGTCGCCGCGTATTTGGTTATGCACCGGCACGGAATGCGGATCCGGGCTGCTTGCCAACGCCTCGCTGAGCGCCAGTTTTAGAGCGGGAAACCCTTTGAACCCCATTTTCTGCGCGAACTTCACTACGCTGGACTGGCTCACGCCGGCTTCACCCGCCAGCTGCTGCGAGCTGAGATGGCGAGTTTGATCCGGCTGCGCCAGAATAAAGTCGGCGAGCTTTTTGTCGCTTGCCGCCAGTGACGGATAGCGCTGGCGGATGCGGATTAAACAGTTCATGGCTTCTCCGAGGGAGGCGGGGTGGCTGAAAGAATTTTGTATTCGATTATAAGTGGAATAGTACGAATTATTAATTCTGCTGTGAAGAATTAATAATTCGCGGGCAGGATCCTGAATTTTGCCTCAACGCCGACGGACAATTTCACGCTCGCGGCGGCAAGCCTGTTAAGCTGTCGGCATCGCCAGGAAAACAGGTATGGAAAAGGAGAGCGGTTTGAACAGTAGCACGCGGCGAGTGGTCTTTTTTGATCTTGATGGCACCCTGCATCAGCAAGATATGTTCGGTAGCTTTATTCGTTATCTTTTACGCCGTCAGCCGCTCAATGTGCTGGCGGTGGCGGCGCTGTCGCCGATCGTCCTGTTGGGCTTGTTGATAAACGGCCGCGCCGCGCGCTGGCCGATGAGCCTGCTGCTGTGGGCGGCAACCTGCGGTCGACGCGAAAGCGCGCTCAAGCGACGGGAAGCTGAATTCGTGAGCTGGTTCCGCCAGCACGTGACCGCTTTTCCGGTGGTGCAGGGGCGACTGCGCGACTATTTGAGCAGCACCGATGCCGACGTCTGGCTAATCACCGGTTCGCCGCAGTCGCTGGTGGAGCAGGTGTATGCAGATACCCCCTGGCTGCCGCGGGTTAAGCTTATCGCCAGCCGTATGACCCGTCGTCGCGGCGGTTGGGTGCTAACGCTGCGCTGCCTGGGCCATGAGAAAGTCGCGCAGCTGGAGCAGCGAATCGGCACGCCGCTGCGTTTATACAGCGGCTATAGCGATAGCGAACAGGATAATCCGCTGCTTTGTTTTTGCCAGCACCGCTGGCGGGTAACGCCGTTGGGCGATCTTCAGCAGCTTGAATAATTCCACATCAGGCGAATTATTTGGGCGATATATAGCGCCAATGTATAATGCGCCCCGCTTTTTCTGCAGGAGTGCCGCTGTGTCTGACCACGAATTTAACGATGAATATTGGATGCGCCATGCGCTGACGCTGGCGAAACGCGCCTGGGAAGAGGGCGAGGTGCCGGTGGGCGCCGTGCTGGTGCATAACAATCAGGTCATCGGCGAAGGCTGGAACCGGCCGATTGGCCGTCACGATCCTACCGCGCATGCCGAAATCATGGCGCTGCGTCAGGGCGGACTGGTTCTGCAGAACTATCGTTTGATTGATGCCACGCTGTATGTGACCCTGGAGCCTTGCGTGATGTGCGCCGGGGCGATGGTGCATGGCCGCATCTCGCGGCTGGTATTCGGCGCCCGTGATGCCAAAACCGGCGCCGCAGGGTCGCTGATTGACGTGCTGCATCATCCTGGAATGAATCATCGCGTTGATATTACCGAAGGGGTTCTGGCTGACTCCTGCTCCGCGATGCTGAGCGATTTTTTCCGTTGGCGGCGGGAAGAGAAAAAGGCGTTGAAAAAAGCGCGCCAGGCGCAGGAGGGTTAGCGCCCGATCGCCGGCAGCTTGAGCTTCACGTTATCGACCAGTTTTTCAGCGCGAAATTTAAAGAACGGCATCGCATGTTCCTGTGGCTCGTCGTTGAGCTCTTCCGGGGCGACTGCCGGATACTCGTCGGCGATCGCCATCTCCTGCGCCGCTTTCTTTTCCTGCTCTGACAGATAGCCAACCAGGCTGATATGGTACTTACGAATATTTTCGACGTAGGCATAGGCTTCATGGCCGCGAGCGTAGCCATATTTTAGGCGGCTGTAATAGGGCTTCTGGCTGAGCAGCGGTAGACGCAGCTTGACGTCAGACCAGCTGTTCGGATTCCCTTTTTGCTTTTTGGTCAGCGTCATCGCATCAAGCATATGCGCATAGCCCATGTTATAGGCCGCCAGCGCAAACCAGATCCTCTCATCCTTCGGAATAGAATCCGGAACCTTCGCCATCATATCCTGCAGATAGCGCATGCCGCCGTCGAGGCTTTGCTCCGCATCGGTACGATCGGTCAGGCCTAAACTCTGGGCAGTATTACGAGTCAGCATCATCATCCCGCGTACTCCGGTCGGCGATGTCGCCTGCGGATCCCAATGCGACTCCTGCCAGGAGATGGCCGCCAGCAGGCGCCAGTCGATCTGCCGGGCGTATTTCTCAAACAGCGGTTGCAGGTCGGGCAGCGTGTTCTGCACCGCGCGCAGGAAGGTGCGGGTATCGACATAGTCGAAGTCGTTACCGTGGCCGAGATACTTTTCTTCCAGACGGGCGAGGGTGCCGTCTTCGTTCATACTATTAAAGAAATCGAGCATCGCCGCCGATAGAGAATTATCTTCGCTCTTTTGGCTAAACCAGGTGACCGGCTGCTCGTCGCTGATGTCGAGCGCGACCGCCAGCTCCGGATGAACGCGCTGGAACAGGCTAACGGCGACGGAATCGGCGATGGTGTATTCCAGCGAGCCGTCGATCACCGCCTGCATTAAGGCCGTGGTGCCGCGTTTTTCATCGACGCGCCAGTCGAGGTCCGGGTACTTATTGTCCTTCAGCGCCTGCAAATCGGTCAGCGCGACGTGGCCCGGGGCGATGGCGAGCTGCTCGGCGCTAATCGCGGCGAGGCTGCGCGGGCGATTGCCGCCGACGCGATAGACCAGTTGCTGTGAGACAGAATAGTAGGTTGGACCGGCTTGATAGTTTTTCACCCGTTCGGAGTTATAGACCAGTCCGGCGGCCAGCATATCGGTTTTACCCGCGTCAAGGTCATCGAACAACTGGCTAATATTCTGCCGCACGGTGACTTTGAGCTTCACGCCCAGGTAGTCGGCAAAGCGTTGCGCCAGCTCGTAATCGAGGCCGTAATCTTTGTCATTAATAGAGGCATAGGTCAGCGGCGAGTTAATGGTACTGACGCGCAGTTCGCCGCGCGCGATGATCCCGGCAATGCGGTTCTCCGGTTTACCCATCCACGGTAAAGACGGCCACAGCGCCGCCGCCAACAAGAGAG
>CABUCP010000351.1 GCA_902490055.1 uncultured Klebsiella sp.
CGTTTCATACAGTTGATTCGGTGGTTATTAAACCAATCTCCGGGCAAAGGTGAAGAAACTGTGAGTAACCGGGTGATAAATGGTAAAAGTCAGCTTGCTATAACAGGGTTCGCAGGGAATAATGTTGCCGTTTTCCGTGTTGAATTTTGCTAAAACAAGTAAATGAGCGGAATGACCAGTTTTGCCTGTCCGATCATACACGCAGCAATGGCGTAAGACGTATTGATCTTTCAGGCAGTTAGCGGGCTGCGGGTTGCAGTCCTTACCGGTAGATGGAATCTTCTCTGGAGAGTTTTTCCCAGGCTGTTCCCCTGATAATTGCGCTGTATTTTCCACAGGAAATGCAGGCAACCGACACACTGCGCCTCTTAAGCGAGCGATAACCGTGAGGTTGGCGACGCGTAATAGACTCGAGGCCATCGGTTCTCCCCGGAAAGGCAAAATCTTGCCCGCAGCTTAGTCGTCAATGTAAGAATAATGAGTAAGTTACGATGAAAAGAATGTTAATCAACGCAACTCAGCAGGAAGAGTTGCGCGTCGCCCTTGTTGATGGGCAGCGCCTGTACGACCTGGATATCGAAAGCCCGGGGCACGAACAGAAAAAAGCGAACATCTACAAAGGCAAAATCACACGTATTGAACCTAGCCTTGAAGCCGCGTTTGTCGATTACGGCGCCGAGCGTCATGGTTTCCTCCCCCTCAAAGAAATTGCCCGCGAATACTTCCCAGCTAACTACAGCTCTCATGGCCGTCCTAACATCAAGGACGTTCTGCGTGAAGGCCAGGAAGTTATTGTTCAGATTGATAAAGAAGAACGTGGCAATAAAGGCGCCGCGCTGACGACCTTTATCAGCCTCGCGGGCAGCTACCTGGTACTGATGCCGAATAACCCTCGCGCCGGCGGTATTTCTCGCCGTATCGAAGGCGACGATCGTACCGAGCTGAAAGAAGCGCTGGCCAGCCTGCAGCTGCCGGATGGTATGGGTCTGATCGTTCGTACCGCCGGGGTCGGCAAATCCGCCGAAGCGCTGCAGTGGGATCTGAGTTTCCGCCTGAAACACTGGGAAGCTATTCAGAAAGCCGCTGAGAGCCGTCCTGCGCCGTTCCTGATCCACCAGGAAAGTAACGTCATCGTACGCGCCTTCCGCGACTATCTGCGCCAGGACATCGGTGAAATCCTGATCGATAACCCGAAAGTGCTTGAACTGGCTCGCCAGCACATCGCCGCCCTCGGCCGCCCGGATTTCAGCAGCAAAATCAAACTGTACACCGGTGAAATCCCGCTGTTCAGCCACTATCAAATCGAGTCGCAGATCGAGTCCGCTTTCCAGCGTGAAGTTCGCCTGCCGTCCGGCGGTTCTATCGTTATCGATAGCACCGAAGCATTGACCGCCATCGACATCAACTCTGCCCGCGCGACCCGCGGCGGCGATATCGAAGAGACCGCGTTCAATACCAACCTGGAAGCGGCCGATGAAATCGCCCGTCAGCTGCGTCTGCGTGACCTCGGCGGCCTGATCGTCATCGACTTCATCGACATGACCCCGGTACGCCACCAGCGTGCGGTTGAAAACCGTCTGCGCGAGGCCGTCCGCCAGGACCGCGCGCGAATCCAGATCAGCCATATTTCGCGCTTCGGCCTGCTGGAGATGTCCCGCCAGCGTCTGAGCCCATCCCTGGGCGAGTCCAGCCACCACGTGTGCCCGCGCTGTAGCGGTACCGGTACCGTGCGTGATAACGAGTCGCTGTCGCTCTCTATCCTGCGTCTGATTGAAGAAGAGGCGCTGAAAGAGAACACCAAAGAGGTTCATGCCATCGTTCCGGTGCCGATCGCCTCTTACCTGCTCAACGAGAAACGTACTGCCGTTAGCGCCATTGAAACTCGTCAGAGCGACATCCGCGTCATCATCGTCCCGAATGATGAAATGCAAACCCCGCACTACTCCGTTTTGCGCGTGCGTAAAGGTGAAGAGACCTCAACTCTGAGCTATCTGCTGCCAAAACTGCACGAAGAAGAGATGGCCATGCCGTCTGACGAAGAACCTGCTGAACGTAAACGCCGCGAAGAGCCTGCTCTCGCCGCTTTCGTCATGCCGGATGCGCCGCCGGCGCCGGTACAGGAAGAAGCCGCCGCCGCACCGGCAGCCGCGAAAGTTGCCGCGACCCCTGCTGCCACGACGACCGCTCCTGCTCAGCCGGGCCTGCTGTCCCGCTTCTTCGGCGCATTGAAAAACATCTTCTCTGGCGCGGAAGAAGCCAAACCGGCAGAAGTCCAGGTCGAGAAGAAAGCCGAAGAAAAACCGGAACGTCAGCAAGAACGCCGTAAACCGCGTTCCAACAATCGCCGCGATCGTAACGACCGTCGGGATAATCGTGATAACCGCGACAACCGTGAAAACCGTGACAATCGCGACAGCCGTGATAATCGCGCGGATAACGCGGAAGGCCGCGAACCTCGTGAATCCCGCGAGGAAAATCGCCGTAATCGCCGCGAGAAGCCGCAGCAGAACGCCGAGCTGCGTGAATCACGCCAAACCGTCAGCGACGAGTCTGATAAAGGCAAATCCCGCGATGAGCAGCAGCAACCGCGTCGCGAACGCAATCGCCGTCGTAATGATGACAAGCGTCAGGCACAGCAGGAAGCGAAAGCTCAGACCCGCGAAGAGCCGGTAGCACAACCGGAAGCCGAGCAGGAAGAGCGCGTTCAGAGCATGCCGCGTCGTAAGCCGCGTCAGCTGACGCAGAAAATCCGCTTTGAGTCCGCAGAAACCGAGCAGGTTGTTGAAGCCGTTGCCGAACAGGCGCCGGAAATCGTCGCGCCGCGTACCGAACTGGCGAAAGTCGATCTGCCTGCCGTTGTTGAAACTGCCGCTGAGCAGGATGAAAACGGCGATGCGCGTGAATCTAACGGTATGCCGCGTCGTTCCCGCCGCTCTCCGCGCCACCTGCGCGTAAGCGGTCAGCGTCGTCGTCGCTATCGTGATGAGCGTTACCCAACCCAGTCACCGATGCCGCTGGCTATCGCCTGCGCGTCGCCGGAGCTGGCTTCAGGTAAAGCATGGATCCGTTACCCGATTGCGCGTCCGCAGGATCAGCAGCAGGAAGAGGTACAGGTTCAGGAAACAACCAGCGTCGAGCCAATCATCACGCCGGTAGTCGCCGCCGAACAGGTCGCCGAAACCATTGCCCCAACCGTGGTTACTGAAACCGTCGTGGCTGAAACCGCCGTAGCAGAGACTATTAGCGAGCCGGTCGTAGAAGCCGCTCAGGTTGAAGCGCCGGTCGTTGAAGAAACTACCGTTATCGAAGAAGCGGTCGTTGCTGATGAACCCGCGGCTCCGGTGGTTGCAGAAGCTGAAGTGGTTACGCCGCAAGCCGCTGACGACACCGTCGTTGAGCAGCCGATCGTGGCAGCGAAAGAAGCCGCCGACGTTGAAGTCGCGCCGGTTGCTGCAGCGGTAGAAACCGCGCCGGTTGTTGAAACTGCGCCGGTTACGGCTAGCGCGCCGGTCGCTACTGTACAAGCGCAGGCTATCGCCACTCGCCACGCCACCGCGCCGATGACCCGCGCGCCGGCTCCGGACTACGTCCCGGAAGCGCCGCGCCACAGCGATTGGGTACGTCCGCCGTTTGCCTTCGACGGTAAAGGCTCCGCAGGCGGCCATAGCGCCACTCACCAGGCTACCGCGGAAGCAACCCGTCCGCAGCCAGTAGAGTAACGCTGCGGTACTAAAAAACCGGCCAACTGGCCGGTTTTTTTATTCCTTCTCTTCTGGTCTCTGCATCCCCGCCACCTGCGGCATCACTTCCCGCATCAAATCGAGAAACTTACGTAGACGCGTCGGATAATAGCGCGCCCACGGATAAACCAGATGCACCGGCAGCGGCGAAGCCCGCCATTGGGGAAACAGCTCAATCAACCGTCCTGCCGCAATATCCTCCTCCACTGCCCAACTGGAAACAATCGCTGCCCCTAATCCCGCTAACGCGGTGTTGCGCGCGACATAAACGCTATCGGTGCTCAGACATGGTACGATCGCGAAGCTCATCTGCTGCCCATTAACCTGATGCTGCAGCGTCACTTCATGCTGATAGAAGGTGCTGATAGCCACCCACGGCAGTGTCGACATCATCTGCGGCTCACTCAGCTCAGGGAAACGCGAAAGAAGCTCAGGCGAAA
>CABUCP010000352.1 GCA_902490055.1 uncultured Klebsiella sp.
GGGGATTTTCCCGGAGGCGGCGCATTGCGCCTTGTCCGGGCTACCCAATCGCACAACGCTGTAGCCCCGGTAAGCGCTAGCGCCACCGGGGATTTTGAGCCCCGACGCTTTCCGACGTTATTTCTCGGCGCCGGTTTTGCTTTTCTGCAGCGTCTCTTTCAACTGGCCGATTAGCTCGCGGCGGAAATCACCCAGCCGCGGTTTATCATCGGCGATCCACGGCAGCGGACGACACAGCTCCATCGCTTTGATACCAAGCCGGGCGGTTAACAATCCCGCACCGATCCCCTGCGCGGCGCGCGCCGACAAACGAGCCGCCAGATCCTGCGACATCCAGTCCATGCCCACTTCCCGTACCAGCTCGCTGGCGCCGGCAAAAGCGATGTTTAATAACACCAGGCGGAACAAACGCAGGCGGCTGTAATAGCCCAACTCGATGCCGTAGAGCATGGCAATGCGGTTAATCAGCCGCAGGTTACGCCAGGCGATAAACGCCATGTCGACCAGCGCCAGCGGGCTGACGGCGATCATCAGCGTTGACTCTGCCGCCGAGCGGCTAATTTCCCGCCGCGCCTGCGCATCCAACACCGGCTGTACCAGCTGCGCGTACAGGCTCACCACTTCCCGATCGTTCTGCGTTTCGTGGATCGCCGCATACCAGCGCTGCAGCGCCGGATGCGATTGATCCAACCCGGCCTGCTGGGCCAGCTTTTCACAAAATGCGCGGCCTTTGCCCACCGCGTGGCTATGCATTAAATCCCGCGCCTCGTCACGCTCATGCGCCCGCTGGCGTAGACGCCACAGGCGACGCCATTCGGTCGCCACCGAGCCTACGCCCGCGCCGACGATCAACGCCCCGGCCGCGCAGCCGCCGAGCGCAATCCAGTCCTGCGTCTGCCAGGCCGTTGCCGTCCACTGCACGCCCTGCGCCACTACGCTGATGCCAAAAATAGCTAACCCGGCGCTGACCATCCGCCGCCACAGGCTGCGCTTTGGCCGCAGGACCGATTCGACCACCGCTTCGGCGGCGCCCTCTTCTTCCACTGCCGTCTCGGCGAGCACCGGGGCGAAGGTTTGCGCATCCGCCACGTCAAAGGCGCGGGCCGACTTTAAGCTCTGGCTCTTTTCCGTTTCCAGAGGGCCATCGAAATCAATCCGCGGTTTTATCGGCTCGCTCATCGCAATTTATCTCCAATCAAAAATTCCAGCGCCGCGTCAAGGCGAATATGCGGAAGCGGTTTGTCAACGTCCATCGTTCTCGGGCGGAAGTTCTCAAACTGGAAGCCCTGCTGTTGCCAGAAGGCTTGCCCCGGCAGCCGCGCCGGTACTTCGCCGGGGAAAATGGTTAGCGGCTGACCATCGCTCAGGCGATCGCCGCGCAGCGCCGGGATCTTCTCGCCGTTGACCTCAATAAGCCCCCCCTGGGTGGCCTGAATTGACGCCAGTCCCAGACAATCCATGCTGATCCCCTCAAAGGCGGCATTCTGCCAGGCGTCCTGAATCAACTGCTGGAGCAGCGACACCATGTTGCCGTGCTGGTCGACGGTGACGTGATCGGCTTTGGTAGCGGCAAACAGCAGCTTGTCGATAACCGGCGAGAACAACCGCCGAAACAGCGTACGCTGGCCATAATGGAAACTTTGCATCAGCTGCGTCAGCGCCAGACGCATGTCGTTAAACGCCTGCGGCCCGCTGTTTAACGGCTGCAGGCAGTCCACCAGCACAATCTGGCGGTCAAAGCGCAGGAAGTGGTCTTTATAAAAACCCTTCACTACTTTTTCGCAGTAGTATTTAAAGCGCTCGCGCAGCATCCCGGCGTTGCTATGCTTATCCGCCTGCGCCAGCTTGGCTTCGCCAATCGCATCGACATCCGGCCACGGGAAAAACTGCAGCGCCGGGGCTCCCGCCATGTCGCCGGGAAGCACAAAGCGCCCCGGCTGAATAAAGTGCAGCCCCTCGCGCTTGCAGGCGTGCAGGTAATCGGTCCATGCGGCGGCAATCTCCGCGAGTCGGGTCTCATCAGCGGGGGCTAGCGGATCCAGGTCGGCGCACAGCTGCCGCCAGCGGGCCGACCACTCCGCGCGCTGGCCCTGTAACAGCCCGGTCATCTGCCGCGACCAGCTCAGGTAATCCTGAGCCAGCATCGGCAGGTCGAGCAGCCATTCGCCGGGATAATCGACGATCTCCAGATACAGCGTTGACGTGTCTTTGAAATGACGCAGCAGGGAATCGTTAGAGCGGTAGCGTAGCGCGAGGCGAATCTCGCTCACCCCGCGGGTCGGCGTCGGCCAGCTCGGCGGCTGGCCATAAAGCTGCGCAAGGCCTTCATCATAGGTAAAACGCGGAATGCCGAAATCACGCTGCGGAACCCGCTTCACGCCCAGCAGACGCTCTTCGCGCGCCGCGCTCAGCAGCGGCAGCCGCGCCCCGGCGTGGATATTCAGCAGTTGATTAACCATCGCGGTGATAAAGGCCGTTTTGCCGCTGCGGCTAAGGCCGGTCACCGCAAGACGTAAATGCCGGTCAACCCCACGGTTGACCAGCGCATTGAATTCAGTTTTGAGTCGCTTCATCGCCAATCCGTTATGCCCAGAAGGAATGTCGTTTAATCATAAGCTATTAGGTGGGGATAATCAGGACCAATATAAAGCGCGATGGTATTCCTCCCCATGAGGAATTATTTCATGCCGCGCGTAAGACGAGCGGCCAGCCGGCTGAGCAGCGGCTCAAGCGCCACCGCCAGCAGCATTTTCAGCGGCCGGCGCGCCACCGATTTTACCGCCCAACCGGCAACGCCCGCCGGGCCGTATCGCAGCGCGGTCAGCAGCACCAGCTTACCGGCGATCTTGAGACCCGGTTTCACTTTTTGCCCTGCCTGTTGCCATTTGATGTTCATGCGTTGCCTCGATGGTCGTAATGATAAAAAGGGTTACAGTTGACGAAAACGGCTGCGCAACGTGAAGGTGTCGGAGGTGATGTAACGCTCCATATCCCGCAGTCGTTGCTCGCCGGAAGCCAGTTCAGCATCAACAGCGGTCAGCAGATCGCCATTGCTCGGCCCCTTTTCGCCGTACAGTTCGCTGTCCGGTATCGGATCAAGCGCGAAGGTCAGGATGATGTAGGCCACCAGCACAAAGAAGAACAGGCCAAAAATCATCGCCAGTACGGTGATCAAACGAACCAGCTTCACCGGTACATCAAGGTGCTGCGCAATACCAGCGCAGACGCCCTTCACCATTCCGCGTTGCGGAATACGCCAGAGCTTTTTATTAAAATCCAATCCGGCCATTATTTGTCTCTCCAGTTCGGATGTTCCGCATCAAGAATCGCTTCCAGCGCCTGAATACGCTCGCGCATCCGCTTTGCCTCATCGGTCAGCTGCAGCAGGCGCTGCTGTTCATTCTGAGTTAACGCCCCGTCCGCCGAGCGATTGTTGTAGTGCAGCCATAGCCAGACCGGCAACACAAACAGCACAAACAGCGTTAGCGGGATGGCAAGAAAAAGCATGCTCATGTGTACTCCTTACAGGTGGTGAGCCGCGGCGCAACACCGCGCCGCGTAATATGCATTACTGGTTATTCTGATTCATTTTGGCTTTCAGCGCTGCCAGCTGTTCGCTGATTTCATCATCCGCTTTCAGCTCGGCAAACTGTTGATCCAGCGACTGCTGTTTGCCAAAACGATGGCTCTCCGCCTCAGCTTCCATCTGATCGATACGACGTTCGAAGGATTCAAAACGCGCCATCGCTTCATCCATTTTACCGCTATCCAGCTGACGACGGACGTCACGCGAAGAGCTGGCCGCCTGATGACGTAGCATCAACGCCTGCTGACGAGCACGGGTTTCGCTGAGTTTATTCTCCAGCTCGCCAATCTCTTTTTTCATCCGCGCCAGGGTTTCATCCACCAGCTGTGCTTCATGCTCCAGGCTGCCGATAAGGTCGGTCAGTTTCTGCTTTTCGATCAGCGCCGCACGCGCCAGATCTTCTTTCTCTTTACGCAGGGCCAGCTCGGCCTTCTCTTGCCATTCCACCTGCTGCGCCAACGCCTGTTCGATACGGCGGGTCAGCTGTTTCTTTTCCGCCAGCGCGCGGGCGGAAGTGGATCGCACTTCAACCAGCGTATCTTCCATCTCCTGAATCATCAGGCGAACCAACTTCTGCGGATCCTCCGCTTT
>CABUCP010000353.1 GCA_902490055.1 uncultured Klebsiella sp.
AGAAGAGCAGTCGATTGTTAAACAAGCCGATGCCCTGTGCGCCTATCTAAAATGTCTGGAAGAACTCTCTGCCGGCAATAATGAATTTCTGTTGGCAAAAGGACGCCTGGAAAAGACCCTTGAGTCGCGCCGCAGCGCCGAGATGGACTATTTTATGCAGGTTTTTGTCCCGAGCTTCCAGCTATCGCTGGATGAAATTAGCCAGGATTCTCCGCTGTAGTTTTCAGGCCGGGCAGCCCCTGCCCGGCCTGAAAGCGTTAAAACGGAAACAGCAGCGGAATCAGCAGTACGCAGACCACCATCACCAGTATGGTAAAGGGCACGCCGATTTTAACAAAGTCGCTGAATGAGTACTTACCCGGCCCGAGCACCAGGGTATTAACCGGTGAAGAGACCGGGGTCATAAACGCCGCCGAGGCCGCCATCGCTACCACCATAGCAAACGGATAAGGCGATACGCCCATCGATTTGGCCGCCGCAAGGGCAATCGGCGCCATTAGCACGGCCGTCGCGGTATTCGAGATAAACAGGCCGATTGCCGCACACATCACAAACAGGCAGCCCAGCATCAGATACGGCCCTTTGCTGCCCGCTACGTCCATTAATCCTTGCACCACCAGGTCAACACCGCCGGTTTTCTGTAGCGCCAGGGCGAACGGCATCATCCCGACAATCAAAATAATGCTCGGCCAGTGAATCGCCTTATAGGCGCTTTCGGCGTTAATACAGCGGAATTTGCCCATCAGCAAGCAGGCAATAATCGCGGCGATAGGATTGGGAATTTCATCGGTGAGCATCAGCGCCACCATCAAAACCAGACAGAATATCGCGTGCGGCGCCTGACTGTGGGCGGGTGAGGCATCGTTAACTTCTACGGGCATATTCAGCACCACAAAATCGCGGCCACGCTTCGCCAGCATGGCGATTTGCCGCCAGTTGCCAACCACCAGCATGATATCGCCTAGCTGCAGTTGCTCATCGACCACCGCGCCGTCGAGCGCTTTACCATCACGCTTCAGGCCGACAATATTGAGGCCAAAGCGGGTCCGGAAGGCCATCTCGCGCACCGTTTTGCCAATCAGTTCAGAATCGGGGATTAACGATACCTCGGCCATACCGACGTCCAGCGCCTGATCGGAAAAGTATTCGCCGCGCAGCACCATCGGTTCGAGCATCTGTTCGCCGCAAAACTGTCGCAAATCGACGTCGGAGGCTGACATATCAATCAGCAGCACGTCGCGGGCGCGAAATTCGGACACGCCGTTGACGTTAACGATAACCCGGCGAAAACGCCGCCAGCGCTCAACGCCGATAACGTTAGCGCAGTAACGCTCACGCAATTTTAAATCATCGAGACGCTGGCCGATCATCGGCGAGCCCGGACGAATCGCCAGACGACGCGCCCTGCCGGTAAGATGATATTCTTTGATTAAATCGCGAAAGGTGCTTTTCTTGCGGCCATCGCGGGCGGCGTTGTCATCTTCGCCCTTGAGCATAAAGCGCATCGCCAGCATATAGACGATGCCTAACACCAGCACCACCAGGCCAATGGGCGTCACGCTGAAGAAGCTGAATCCGTGTAACCCTTCGCGCAGCAGTTCACTATTGACCACCAGGTTCGGCGGCGTCGCCACCAGCGTCATCATACCGCTGATAAGCCCAGCAAAACTCAGCGGCATCATCAGCCGTGACGGCGAAGTATTCATGCGCAGCGAAACGCTGAGCACCACCGGGATAAAAATCGCCACCACCCCGGTTGAACTCATAAACGCCCCCAACCCGGCGACGGTTAGCATCAGATACACCAGCATTTTGGTTTCGCTGTTGCCCGCCACCTTCACCAGCCAGGAGCCCATATTGGTTGCCACGCCGGTACGCACCAGGCCGTCGCCAATGATAAATAACGCAGCGATCAGAATAACGTTCGGATCGCTAAAGCCGGAAAACGCTTCGCTTAGGGTCAGCGTATCGCTGAGCACAAACGCCACTATCACCATCAGCGCGATGGCATCCATGCGCACCTTGCCGGTGGCGAACAACACCACCGCAATAGCCAGTAGCGATAACACCCAAATCAATTCACCGTTCACAACTTATCCTTGTCTGAAGAGGGAGCCGAAATTGTGGCACAAAAAAGCCCCGGCGACGCGGGGCTAAATCATGAGATTACGCTTTAAGACTCACCTGAACGGTGCCGTCCGCCTGCCGCTCAATAAGCAGGTTTTCAAGGGTCGTCAGCACCAGATCGGCTTCATCAAGACGCGGCGCATCCGCCGGAACGTTAACGGCGATGGTGCGACAACCGGCGGCCAGCCCCGAAAGTAGCCCTGCCGGCGCATCTTCAACCACCGCGCACTGTTCCGCCGGCAGCCCCAGCAGCTCAGCGCCCAGCAGGTAAGCGTCCGGCGCCGGTTTGCCATGCTTTACTCGCTCAGCGGTGACGAACACTTCCGGCATCGGCAGACCCGCCGCGCGGTGACGGGCGTGAGCAACCGGAACCGAGCCGGAGGTGACGATAGCCCACGGGATCCCGGCTTCATTGAGGGTGTTCAGTAAAGCAAGCGCGCCCGGCAGTGCGACGATGCCGTCGATATCGGTGGCTTCAATCTGCTCGAGATAGCGGAACTCGGCCTGAATATCCTCCTCGCTTCGCCCCGGCATAAAGTGGCGAATCGAGGTAATGGCCTGTTTGCCGTGAATAAAACCGAGAATTTCATCGTGCGGAATAGCGAAACGATCGCCCCACTTACACCATGAACGCTCCACCACCGGCAAAGAATCCACCAGCGTCCCGTCGAGATCGAACAGGAAACCTTTACACTGCACGGGCACCTCCATCAGGCATTGATAATTTGGTTAATTTCGTTACTGCTTAAGTGATACTGGCGCGGGCAGGAGTGCCAGGCGGCCAGCATCCGCTGATATTTTTCCCACATCGGGGTCTGCGAGTTAAAACCGTGGGTACCGGCGTCGAAGTGGCTATAGCGCCCTTCCACGTTAACCATAAAGCGCACATAGCCGAGATAGCGAGCTTCCGTCGCCACGTCAAACCCGAGGAAGGTCACCCGGCGTTCGTCAATACCGGCCGTATCTTTCAGGTTGGTCCACGACACGTGCAGCGCATGATACATCTCCATGATATCAATGACGGTGCGGCAGGTTTCTTCGGTCAGCTGGCCGAATTCGCGGTCCAGCTCGCGCATTTGTAGCCCATATCCACGCTCGATGATGGTCTGTAGACGGCGGTAACGTTCGGCATTGTCCGGATCGAGCATCGTCATCATCTTGTACTGATTCGACAAAATCAGACGCTGCGCATTGGTCATTTCCATTTTTGACTCCTGTAGCACTTACGGCGTGAAATAAAGAAGGCGCATAAATCATGCGCCTTCTTTTATATGCGTTTTCCGTATCGAATTACAAATCATCGAGGAAAGTTTTATCCAGTTGTTTGAAGGCGCGCTTAAGCGTGTCAGCCAGAGCCTGGTAATCCGGCTTGCCGTCAACCGGCGCTAACGCCTGCCCCGCATCCTGTAATTTACCGCGTACTTCATAAAACCAGTTCAGCAGCGACGGCGGCAGCGGGGTCACGGAACGCTTACCTAACCACCACAGGCCCTGCATCGGCAGGCTGAGGGCAAACAGCGCGGTGGCGACGGCCGGGCCTAATTGACCGCCAAGAGCAATTTGCCAGCACAGGGTGAAAATAGCCACCGGCGGCATGATACGAATCGCGTAGCGGGTTGCGCGAATAATGCGGTTTTCGATAAACACCGGCGCCAGACGTTTATTCACAGGCCAGGTCTTCGCATAGTGCTGCCCGCGGCGGAACAAGCTAAAAAAGCTAACGGGGCGATTTTCGGGGGTCGACATGGCTTTACCTCAACTTTACATATAAAACTTAAAATTTTCGTGCAAAACACCAACTGTGCATGACAACGTTCAAAAGATTTTGGCAATGGATGCGCCAATCAGGTATCCTGTGCCCACCTGAAAGGGCGGTTAGACCCTTTTACCAGGTTAGTCAAATTATCGCATATTCTGCTGCTGGCGGAAAATTATGCAAAATGACATAAAATCATATGTACTTCCCTCATCGTGCCAGAAAACAGAACAAGGCATGATGTTAATCATAAATGTCGATGTCATCCTGCGCTACGCTTTGTGACACACTGAT
>CABUCP010000354.1 GCA_902490055.1 uncultured Klebsiella sp.
CATATGCATCACGGATGATGGTTTTTGACGGGCTGGCTCCAGCCCGTCGATATTTTATTATATTATTTTACGCATTCGCGTAATTTCTTTCTGTTGCGTCAATTCTTGCCATAAAGGCTGTAAAATAGCGAAGGCGTTGCGCAACTCTGTATCCGATAGCGTAAAAGGTAACCGTAAATAGCGGTCAAAGGCGCCCGCCAGGCCGAAGCGTGTTCCTGTACCGATATGAATCCCGGCATTTTCCGCCCGCACCGAGAACTGCGTCGCCAGCATCCCCGGCAACTCCACCCAAAATGACAGCCCGCCCTCCGGCGGTGAGAAACGCCAGTGGGGAAAATATTCCGCCATCAGCGTGGCGCACATATCACGACGCGCGGCCAGCATCGCCCGCCGCGGTGGTAGCAGACGGTGTTCATTTTCCAATAGCCAGCAGCAGGCCAACTGTTCCAGCAACGGCGTCCCGAGGTCGAGCGTATCGCGCGCCTGTATTAACGAGGCGATGGTCGGCGCCGACGCGCGGATCCAGCCTATTCGCAGCCCGCCCCAAAACGTTTTGCCCGCCGAACCGATGGTGATAATCGGCGCGTTGCGGTTAAAGGCCGCCAGCGGCGGCGGCGGTGGGGCGTTGTACCATAAATCTCCCATGGTTTCGTCGACGACCAGCGTTGTTCGGGTGCTGGCGGCCAGATCGGCAATGCGCTGGCGAGTTTCGCTATCCATGCAGCGGCCGGTAGGATTATGAAAATCCGGCATCATAAAGGCTAGCCGCGGCGAGGTTTGCGCAATCGTCGCCGCCAGACCGTCGACGTCCCAGCCCTGCTCGGGTAACGCTACGCCTACCGGGCGGCAGGAAGCGCCCTGAATGGCGTTAATCGCCATCGGATAGGAGGGCGCATCAACCACTACCCGGTCGCCCGGTCCGGTCAACAGACGCAACACCAGGGCAAACCCGCTCAGGGCGCCGTTGACCACCATGACTTCGTCGGCAAGCGTTGGCAGGCCGCGCGCGCTGTAACGGTGGGCAATTGCCGCACGCAAATCAGCTAATCCCTGTTGGTCATAACCGGTATTGGATAAATATTGCGGCATTAGCGTCAGGGCATGGCTATAGGCCTGGTGAATTTCCGGCCCGGCGCTCAATGCGGCAGTGGCGAGATTCACCGACGGCGCCGCTAGCGTCTGCTCGCCGGGGCGCAGCGGGCCTGCTGGTAGCGCAATGCGCGAACCGCTACCCTGGCGACTTTGCAGATAGCCCTCGTCGCGTAATAGACCCAAAGCGCTGGCGATGGTGGTGCGGCTAACGTTCAGCGCCGTCGCCAGCTCGCGCTCGCCGGGCAGGCGGGTGTTCAACGCCAGCCGCCCGTCGAGGATCAACAGACGTAGCGCTTCCGCCAGTTGTCGCCACAGCGGCGCGCGTGATGAAGGGGCCTGCCAGTTACCGAGCAGGCGTACCAGCGATTGACTACCAAAGCGACGTAACGACATAGCGATCCACTTTTCTAAAACTGGCCATTAATTATCAATCCATTTTTGCTGATGATGGCGTTATTCGCAATGAACACTGAGGTTAAAATGGTTCGTCGTTTGCTACAGCTATACATCGGTCTGGTTCTTTACGGCGTATCGACCGCGCTATTTGTCCACGCCAATCTTGGCGCCGATCCGTGGGATGTGTTCCACCTTGGCGTCGGTAAGCAGTTTGATTTGGATTTCGGCACGGTGATGATCCTCACCGGCGCGGCGGTGCTGCTGCTATGGATCCCGCTGCGCCAGATGCCGGGGCTAGGCACCATCAGTAACGTCATTGTCCTGGGGCTGGCGGCCAATGCAACCCTTGCGCTGCTGCCGCCGCTGGAATCCCTGGCCGCGCGCAGCTTGCTACTGGTTGGGGCGGTGGTGATGAATGCGCTGGCGACCGGGATGTACATCGGCGCCGGTTTTGGCCCCGGCCCGCGCGATGGCCTGATGACCGGGCTGCATGCGCGTACCGGCTGGTCGCTACGCGGGATCCGTACGGCGATTGAAGTCTCGGTATTGCTGATTGGCTGGCTGTTGGGCGGTAAAGTAGGGGTGGGAACCGTGGTCTACGCCTTCGCCATTGGGCCGCTGATCCAACTGTTTTTACCCTGGTTTCGCCAATCAGCGCCGATCGCTGCAGTGGAGAAAAACCGGGAGCTGGCGTCCTGATTTTCGCCCTCCATGGTACCTGCGACTAAACTTATCCATTCAGACGCCGGCGGATTTGCCGCCGGGGCTGTTCACTTCGGAGACTGACTCATGAAGTATGTTGATGGTTTTGTCGTTGCCGTTCCAGCGGAAAATAAGGAGGCGTACCGCGAACTGGCAGCAAAATCGGCACCGCTGTTCAAAGAGTTCGGCGCAACGCGCGTAGTGGAGTGTTGGTCGAACGATGTACCTGACGGTAAGCTGACCGACTTTCGCATGGCGGTGAAGGCGCAGGCAGGTGAGGAAGTGGTGTTCAGTTGGATTGAGTACCCGTCAAAGGAGATCAGGGACGCTGCAAACGCAAAAATGATGAGCGATCCGCGGATCAAAGCGCTCAGCGACAGTTTGCCTTTTGACGGTAAACGGATGATCTTCGGCGGCTTTGTGCCGCTACTCGACGAGTAACTCCGGCGGCGCGTCTGGCTACCAGCGCGCCGTTCATGAAATTAACGACTTTTCAGATTATCTTCCGCCCACAGAATAAATTTCTCTTTCGGCAGCGCTTTGCAGTACAGCCAGCCCTGAGCGTAGTGTACGCCATGCTCGCGCAGCCAGTCGCGCTGGGCGGTGGTTTCAACCCCTTCAGCGACAATCGCCAAATTTAGCGCCTTCGCCATCTCGATAATATGCGGCGTCAGCGGCTTATATTCCAGCGTATCGACAAAGGACTTATCGATTTTCAGCGTATCGACGTCGAGCGTCTGCAGATAGCTGAGGCTGGAGTAGCCGGTGCCGAAATCATCAATTGAGATCCGATGCCCTGCCTGGCGGTAGCCGACAATGACCGGCAGAGTAGTTTGCGGATCGACAAATCCGCGTTCGGTCAGCTCAAGAGGGATCTGTTCCGCGCGGATCCCCCAGTGCGTCAGCTGTTCTTGTAGCAGCATCGGCAGCGTCGGCGAGCGCAGATCGTCAACCGACAGATTAATCGAAATATGAATTTCCGGATGATGGCGCAGCCAGGGACCGAGGTCAGCAAATATTTTGCGCACGATATCTTCGGTCAGGCGGGTGATGATCCCGGTTTGCTCGGCCAGCGGAATAAAAATATCCGGTGATAAGAAAGTGCCATCCGGTTGCCTCCAGCGGGCCAGCGCCTCGGCGCCGGCAATTTTGCCGTCCGCCAGCGAAACAATCGGCTGATAGTAAACCTGAATGGCATCAGATTGCAGCGCGTCCAGCATGCTGTAACGCGGCGAGCGTAATCTACGTAACAGACGCAGCAGTAGAAAAGAGGCTAACAAACTGGTGAATAGACCTATCGGCAGCCACAGCATCAGCTGCTGGCGCAGTCGTTCGTGCAGCGGTTGGGTCGATGACCAACTGGCGACGCCAAGCCCCAATTCGGGAATGACATGCACGCGATAGACGGTGTCATTCAGCGTTAAGGTTTCGCTATTGAGATGTTTAATGCGCGCCCAGATTGCGGGGTCGAGCGGTTGACTGCTGATCACCACGCGATCGTGTTCGCTACCAAACAGTACGGTATGGATCTTTTCCTGACCGGTGGCGATAACATCGATAAACGATACCGGATCGATCATCACGATATGATTTTTACTGCCAAAGGCGGTCATCCGATGCTCAAGACCCAGGTCGTTAATCGACGTCAGCCAGGTGCTGTAACCATCGGCAGTCACGTGATCGGGTTTAGGAAAAGTGACCGGGACGCGGTGATCCTCAAGCGAGGAGCACATGGGGACGGAATCACGTAGCCACAGGACTTCCTGAATATAGCGGTGGGTGTAGGCAACGCGGCGCATATTTAACAGATGCTCCGGCGTGCAGGCGTTGGCGCTATGCGTATCCGCTTCCTGTAAGGCTTCTTTGGCCTGATCGGCAACCTGCTGTACACGCATCACAATACGCGTGGAATAGTTATCGAGTTCACTATAGAACTGCATCTGCGCCTGACGCATCGCCAGCCAGATACTTAAGGCGATAGGCA
>CABUCP010000355.1 GCA_902490055.1 uncultured Klebsiella sp.
CAACCTTCCAGTTCTGTGAGAACGGCGCAAAGGCCGTCACCTGGGAAGCGACCAGCAAACGCGTTACGCCGGAATTTCTGGCCGCGAATACGGTGACCTCGCTGCTGGCGAAAAGCGATTTTGAGCTGGAAGGATACGGACGCATCACCCATCCACTGGTTTACGATCGCGAAAGCGACACGCTGCGCCCGGTCTCCTGGGAGAGTGCATTCGCCCGTATTGGTGAAGTTCTGCAGGGCATGCAGCCTGATGAGGTTGAGTTTTATACCTCCGGACGCGCCTCTAACGAAGCGGCGTACCTGTTCCAGTTGTATGCCCGCGAGTTTGGCACCAACAACTTCCCGGACTGCTCCAATATGTGCCATGAGGCCACCAGCGTGGGTTTACCGCAATCTATCGGGATCGGTAAAGGCACGGTGTCGTTGGACGATTTTGAAAATACCGAACTGGTTATTTCTATTGGCCACAACCCGGGTACTAACCATCCGCGTATGATGGGGACCCTGCATGAACTCTCGCGCCGCGGCGTGCCGATCATCGTCTTTAACCCGCTGCGCGAAAGGGCGCTGGAACGTTTTGCCGACCCGCAGAACCTGATTGAAATGGCGACCTACAGTTCGACCAATATCGCATCAACCTATTTTCAGGTCAAAGCGGGCGGCGACGCGGCGGCGCTGAAAGGGATCGCCAAGGCGCTGCTGGAAATCGAAGCGGATCAAGGGCAGGTGCTGGATCAGACATTTATCAACCAACATACCCAGGGCTTTGAAGCGTTTGCGCAAGATTTACGCGACACCCGTTGGCAGGAGATTGAGCGTGAGTCCGGACTCACTCGTGACGATCTTGAACGCGTCGCCGCCGCCTATGCGAAATCGAATGCCACTATTATTACCTACGGTATGGGTATTACCCAGCATAACAAAGGTACCTCTAACGTGCGGCTGATAGCCGATCTGTTGCTGATGCGCGGCAACATCGGCAAGCCGGGCGCTGGGATCTGCCCGCTGCGCGGCCACTCGAACGTCCAGGGCAACCGTACCGTCGGCATTACCGAAAAACCGAGCGCCAGCTTCCTGAATAATCTTCAAAAAGTATTCGGTTTTGTCCCGCCGCAGGGCCACGGCCACGACGCGGTGAAAGCACTGCAGGCGATGGTTGCCGGCGAGGCGAAAGCGCTGTTGTGTCTCGGGGGCAATTTTGCGGTTGCCATGCCGGATCATGAACGAGCATTCCCGGCGATGCGCGGGCTGGATCTTAGCGTGCATATCGGTACCAAACTCAACCGTTCGCATCTGCTGGTGGCGAAAGAAACATTTATTCTTCCTTGTCTTGGTCGCACCGAACTGGATGTACAGGAGAGCGGGCGCCAGTCGATTACCGTGGAAGATTCAATGTCGATGGTTCACGCCTCATCCGGCAAATTGAAACCTGCGTCTGACCGCCTGCGCTCGGAACCGGCTATCGTTGCCGGGATGGCGATGGCGACGCTGCCGAACAGTAAAATCGACTGGCTATCGCTGGTGTCCGATTATGACCGGATCCGCGAGCTTATCGAAAGAACGATCCCGGGGTTCGATAACTACAATGCGCGTATTCGTCATCCGGGCGGTTTTCGCATGCCGCTGCCGCCAACCGAGCGAATCTGGCCGACGCCGAGCGGTAAAGCGATGTTCTCCGTATTCAAAGGCGTCCATGAGAACCTCCGCGTTGACGGCGAAGACGTGATGCGTCTGGTCACGCTGCGTAGCCACGATCAGTACAACACCACGATTTATGCGATGGACGATCGCTATCGCGGCGTGTTTGGTCGCCGCGATGTGCTGTTTATGAATGAGCAGGATATGGCCGAGCAGGGGCTGGAGCACGGCGACCGCGTGGACATTACGACCGCGCTGCCGGATAGCGACCTGCGCCTCGACGATATTACCGTCGTAGCCTACAGCATCGCGCCGGGGACCGTAGGCGCCTATTATCCGGAAGCTAACGTACTGGTGCCGCTGGATTATATCGATGAAGAGAGCGGCACGCCGTCTTACAAATCGGTGCCTATCCGCCTGACTCTGCGTTCGAAAGAGATCCGTGCAGTCGCCGGCGTGCGTTAATCTGCCGCTTGACGCCCGTGAGCCATCCTCAGGCCACGGGCGCAATATGCCCTCATGAAACCATAAGTTCCCACTCCCCGAGCCATTGGCTTGAAAACCTTTCGCACCGAATGTAACATTTAAATAACATGTGTAGTTGCAGCTGTGTTCTGCATCGCGTTCGCGCAACCTCTGCGGGCGTTAATATTCTGGAAATAATATGGACATAAAACAGCTGAAATACCTGATCGCCCTCGATCGGACGCGTCATTTTGGCCAGGCCGCCGCGGCCTGCCACATCACCCAACCCACGCTTTCGATGCGTATTCGCAATCTGGAAGACGAACTTAATCTCACGCTGATTCAGCGCGGCCAGCGCTTTGAAGGCTTCACCCCGGAAGGGGAACGAATTCTGGCCTGGGCGCGCGCGCTGCTGGCGGCGCACGACGGACTGGCGGCGGAAGCGGCGATTTGCCGTGGACAGATGGTTGGCCAGCTACGAGTTGGCATGGTGCCGTTGGCCAGCCTGAATCCCATGCAGCTAATTAAACCGCTGGCTGAGAAGTACCCTGAACTGCAGTTCAGCCTGCTGTCAATGACTTCAGAGCAAATCATTGACGGCGTCAGTCGCAACCAGCTCGATCTCGGTATTTGTTATTTGCACCATGTGGATAGCGAATTATTTAATGTTGCCTGGCTCCCCGCCACGCGCATGGGGCTGCTGCACGACAAGCGACATTTCCAGTTCGATGAGGCTGTCCCGGGGTGGGATACCCTGGCAGGGCTGCCGCTCGGCTTCCTGACCAAAGGGATGTATTATCGCGAATCGATTGAAATGAGCTTTAAAGCGAAGGGGCTTACGCCGAAATACATCTTTGAGAGCGATTCGACTTTTCAGATAATCCAGGCGGTGCAGGCGGGGATCTGCTGCGCCATTATGCCGCTGAACAACGGGCTGGAAGCGCTGAGCGATAATCTGGCGATTATTCCCATCGCGGAAACCGAAGTGGATTCGATGTTAGCGCTGATCATGCGCAAACAGGAGCCGGTCTCTTCGCTGGCGGAAAAATGCTTCGCCGATGCGCAGGTGATTTTTGGCGAATCACCCGGAACTTAATCGACGGTAAAATGCTGCTGAACGTAATCAAGCCACACACGAGATCGGGCAGGTAAAAAGTGGCGTTCGTGATACAGCGCGACGAGGTGCAGCGGTGCTGGCGGCAGCTCAAGTTCAATCACCTTTAACTCACCTGAAGCGATAAATGGGCGGCAAGACCGTTCAGCCAGGATCGCGAATCCCACGCCGGCGAGTGCGGCATGAAGGGCGATCTCCCCGCTATTCACCCGGAAGTGGGCTTGTACGTTTACTTTTTTAAAGGTCTTCTGTGCGGTGATAAATTGCCAGGCTTCTCCCTTCAATGCACTTACGGTGGTGATACAGGGAAGTGCGGTCAGCTGCTCACAGCGTTGCGGTATGCCCCATTTTTCCAGCAGTGAAGGCGAAGCGACAACGCAGCAGGGAAATGTCGCCAACGGTCTGGCGATATAGCTGGCATCATCCATTTTCCCGCGAACGATGGCAACGGCGATATCAATATCATCTTTAAGCGCATCGGCTCCGGCGAGACTGACCACGCAGCTCACTTCAATTTTGGGATAACGCAAGGCGAACTGCGCCATCAATGGCCCAAAAAGCCCTGGTCCAATCTCATTAGGAAGACATAAGCGCAATAGTCCCTCAGGTTCGGCCTGTTGCTGGGTCAATGCAGCTTCGGTTGTGGCGAGTTGATCGAGCAGGGGGCGCATACTGTTGAAAAAGGCATGGCCTGCACCGGTGAGATGCATGTGTCGGGTGCTACGCTGGATAAGCCGCAGTTGAAGCTTTTCTTCCAGTTGAGAAATCTGGCGGCTGACGTTTGACGACGGCATCCGTAATGCCCGTGCTGCTGCGCTGAAGCTGCCGCTCTCCACAACCTTCACAAACACCCGTAATGCATTTAAATCAAGCCGACTCATTACTGATTATCCCATTTATGATAATTAACAAGTCCATTTTTACCGTCTTATAGCCGCTTTT
>CABUCP010000356.1 GCA_902490055.1 uncultured Klebsiella sp.
AAAGAAGGCCTCTTTATCGACATCCTCAACAATTTTGCCTTCATCCATAAAGATCACCCGGTTGGCCACTTTACGGGCAAAGCCCATTTCGTGGGTCACCACCATCATGGTCATACCTTCATTCGCCAGCTCAACCATGACGTCCAGCACCTCGTTAATCATCTCCGGGTCGAGAGCGGAGGTGGGTTCATCAAACAACATGGCAATGGGGTCCATGCACAGCGCACGGGCAATCGCCACGCGCTGCTGCTGGCCGCCGGAGAGCTGCGCCGGATATTTTTCCGCATGCGCGGAGAGCCCTACGCGCTCCAGTAGCTTAAGACCTTTTTTGCGCGAAGACTCTTTATCACGATTGAGCACTTTAATCTGCGCCAGCGTCAGGTTATCGATGATCGACAGATGCGGGAATAGCTCAAAGTGTTGGAACACCATGCCGACGCGAGAACGCAGTTTGGCCAGGTTGGTTTTCTTATCATTAACCTGAGTGCCATCGACGATAATTTCGCCCTGTTGCACCGGCTCCAGGCCGTTGACGGTTTTAATCAGCGTTGATTTACCGGAGCCTGATGGCCCGCAAACCACCACCACTTCGCCTTTTTTCACTTCGGTGGAGCAATCGGTCAGCACCTGAAAGTGACCATACCATTTTGAAATATTTTTCAGGGTAATCATTACACAGTCCTTTTCTTCAACCAGCTGACCAACAGCGATGCGCTGAGGCTAAATACAAAATAAACGGCGCCTGCGAACAGAATCATTTCTACCTGGGTTCCGTCGCGCTCGCCGATGGTAGAGGCGGTACGGAAGAAATCGGCCAGGCTCAGAACGTACACCAGCGAGGTATCCTGGAACAGGACGATCCCCTGGGTTAACAGCAACGGAACCATCGCACGGAACGCCTGCGGCAGAATCACCAGCTTCATTGATTGCCAGTGGGTCATCCCCAGCGCCAATGCGGCGCTCGACTGACCGCGGGAAATGCTCTGGATACCGGCGCGAATAATTTCCGAATAGTAGGCGGCTTCAAACATTGAGAACGCGACCATTGCTGAAATCAGGCGAATATCGGTTTTTGGCGACAGCCCCAGCACGTTTTGCAGAAAGCCGGGAACAATCAGGTAGAACCACAGCAGCACCATCACCAGCGGAATCGAGCGGAAGACGTTGACGTAGGTTTTAGCGAACCACGCCAGCGGCAGGAAGCTCGACAGGCGCATCACCGCCAGAATCGTTCCCCAGACAATACCAATGACAATCGCAATGACGGTGATTTTCAGCGTAATGACCAGCCCCGCCAGCAGGTAAGGCATGGATGGAACAATGGAACTCCAGTCAAAATCGTACATTATTTGCCCCCCAAATTGCCCGGCAGGCGAACTTTACGTTCAACCACGTACATCGCCAGCATAATCACCGCGTTGATGAAGACGTAGGCGAGGGTGATTGCGGTAAAAGATTCCCAGGCGTGGGCGGAGTAATCCAGCAGTTTGCCTGCCTGCGCCGCCATATCGGCCAGCCCGATGGTGGAAGCGATGGCCGAGTTTTTTACCAGGTTCATCATTTCCGAGGTCATCGGCGGTACGATCACCCGATAGGCGTTCGGCAGCAGAACGTAGCGGTAGGTTTGTGGTAGGGTCAGCCCCATTGCCAGGCCAGCATTCTTCTGACCACGCGGTAGGGACTGGATCGCGGCACGCACCTGTTCGCACACGCGGGCCGCGGTAAATAATCCGAGGCACAGCATTGAGGAGACGAAGAACTGCACATTAGGATCCAGCTCGGACTTAAACCACATGCCGATGTTTTCCGGTAGCAGCTCCGGAATCACCAGGTACCAGGTAAAGAATTGCACGATCAGCGGGACGTTACGAAACAGTTCGACGTAGCAGGTACCGATCGCGGATAACCAGCGGTTAGGGACGGTGCGCAGAATGCCGAACAGCGAGCCGACAAGAAAAGCGATAATCCAGGCGCTAATCGACAGGGCGACGGTGACCTGAAAACCGCTCCACAGCCAGCCTAAATAGGTGGTGTTGCCGAACGGGGCAGGTTGCAGGAATATTCCCCAGTTCCAGTCTATTGACATAAATGGACTCCAGAAAAAAAAGGGTAGCAGCGCTACCCTCGAAGATTGTTGCCCAGCCTGTTTCGGTATTCGCGGCGGCTGGGGAACGACCAGCCGCCGTATAGTCTGTCCGTGCGAAGGCAACAATCGGGAGGGCTACTTTATCGAGCCCCTGTTTTTTTAATTAGTTAAGAGCTTTGTCATTCGGTGATTTGAACAGCGCCTTCATGTCGTCGGACAGTTCGAAGTTCAGGTTGAGGTTTTTCGGTGGAATTGGGTTCTTAAACCAGGTGTCGAACCACTTCGCCGCTTCGCCAGAGGTCTGCGCCTGGGCAACGGCGTCATCGACCAGAGTTTTGAACGCCGCGTCGTCTTTACGCAGCATGCAGCCGTAGGCCTCTTTCGACTGCGGCGTACCAACGATTTCCCAGTTATCCGGTTTCTTCGCTTTGGCACGTTCGCCGGCCAGCAGCGCGTCATCCATCATAAAGGCCACCGCGCGGCCGCTTTCCAGGGTACGGAAGGAGTCGCCGTGGTCTTTCGCGCTGATGATGCGCATGTTCATTTTCTTCTCGTCGTTCAGCTTATGCAGCAGCACTTCCGAAGTGGTACCGGAGGTCACGACGACCGCTTTGTCTTTCAGGTCCGGGAAGTCTTTAATCGGGCCGCCTTTTTTCACCAGCAGACGGGTGCCGACGACGAAAATGGTATCGGAGAAGGCGGCTTGTTTCTGGCGTTCAAGGTTGTTGGTGGTGGAACCACACTCAAAATCGAAGGTGCCGTTTTGCAGCAGCGGGATACGGTTTTGCGAGGTCACCGGGATCAGCTTCACCTGCAGATCGGGTTTATTCAGTTTCTTCTTGATGGCGTCAACGATAGCGTTGGAGTAATCCTGCGAATACCCGACCACTTTTTGTTGGTTGTCGTAATAGGAGAATGGTACCGATGATTCGCGGTGGCCGACGACGATAACGCCATTTTTGGCGATCTTATCCAGCGTGCTCTGGCCTGCGGCCGGGGCGGCATCTTCAGCGTGCGCCAGACCGGCGGTAACTCCCATGACCAGCATTGCGGCGGCCAGTTTACGTAATTGCATATCCAACTCCTTATCCATAACGCCAACGGCGCTAGTGATACCTATTGTGGCTGTGATTGTGTGTGTTTCTTTTCCCTTGTACCTGGCGGTAAGGCCACGCTTCGGGGAATTGTCTGCAATCTTAAAGTGCAGTATTTGTATGAGCTTGTTAGCATTTAGTTTGGCTTAATGTAAAGATTTTGCTGCGTTATTGTTTATTTTTGCGAGGCGCACCGCACCATTTATGGGCAAAAATGGTTCGTTGCACCAACGTAGCGCGAAGTGCGAACGCTATTGGTGCAACCCCGGTATAACCGCAGGCAAAATCGCGAACATGATTAGAATTAAGCAATGGGCATGCCAAATTGGACGGCAGGAGAGAGTAAGCAGGAGAGAGCCGGGCAGATGCCCGGCTGCGGGGATTAGCGACGACGCTGACGTAGGCTCATGACCAGAGCGGCAAAGCCAAAGAGAGCGGTTAACGCCCAGAGCGGCCAGTTGCCGGTACGAGCATACGGCGTCAGGCCGGTGGTTGGCGTGACTTTGGTTGTTAAGACGGCGCGGGTGAACTGCGGGATCATATCCTGAATTTCACCGCGTGGCCCGATCACTGCGGTAATCCCGTTGTTGGTGCTACGCAGCAGCGGACGCGCCAGCTCCAGCGCGCGCATACGCGCCATCTGGAAGTGCTGCCACGGGCCGATCGACTTACCAAACCACGCATCATTAGAGATGGTCAGCAGATAATCGGTGTCCGGGCGGAAGTTGTCGCGAACCTGCTCGCCGAGAATGATCTCGTAGCAAATCGCCGCCGTGAGCTTCAGATTATGCGCCACCAGCTGCGGCTGTACATATGGGCCGCGACTAAACGACGACATCGGCAGATCGAAGAACGGCGCCAGTGGACGCAGAATCGATTCCAGCGGCACGAATTCGCCGAACGGCACCAGATGGTTTTTGTTGTAGCGGTTGGTCGAGTCGTAGCTATACGGGTTATCTTTGCC
>CABUCP010000357.1 GCA_902490055.1 uncultured Klebsiella sp.
GCCGCGGATGCGGCCCTTAACTTAAGAAAGATTAATGATGCTCAGCCGGGTGGCTATGCTCAATATCTTCATTTTTCTTACTAAAGCGGCGACGAACCACCACGAAGAAGACCGGCACGAAGAAGATTGCCAGAACCGTCGCGGTCACCATCCCGCCCATTACGCCAGTACCAACGGCGTTCTGCGCGCCGGAGCCGGCGCCGGAGCTGATAACCAGCGGCATTACCCCGAGGATAAACGCCAGAGAGGTCATCAGGATTGGGCGCAGACGCATACGGACAGATTCCAGCGTCGCTTCAATCAGACCTTTGCCTTCTTTTTCCATCAGGTCTTTGGCGAATTCCACGATAAGTATCGCGTTCTTCGCCGATAGACCGATGGTGGTCAACAGACCAACCTGGAAGTAAACGTCGTTAGTCAGGCCGCGGAAGGTGGCTGCCAACAGCGCGCCGACGACGCCCAGCGGAACGACCAGCATTACGGAGAACGGAATCGACCAGCTCTCGTACAGCGCTGCCAGACACAGGAAGACCACGATAAGCGAAATGGCGTACAACGCCGGCGCCTGGTTACCGGACAAACGTTCCTGATAGGACATGCCGGTCCAGTCGTAGCCAATACCGGTTGGCAGTTTGCCAGCCAGTTCTTCCATTAGCGTCATTGCTTCACCGGTACTCTTACCCGGTGCCGCCTGGCCCAGAATCTCCATGGATGGCAGACCGTTATAACGCTCCAGACGCGGCGAACCGTATTCCCAACGCGAGGTGGAGAATGCCGAGAACGGGACCATCTGGCCATCGCTGCCGCGCACATACCAGTTGCCGATATCTTCTGGCAGCATGCGGTATTTCGCTTCCGACATGATATACACTTTTTTCACACGGCCGCGGTCAATGAAGTCGTTGACGTAGCTGCCGCCCCAGGCCGCGCCGAGGGTGGTGTTGATATCACTAATCGAGACGCCAAGCGCCTGCGCTTTTTCCTGATCGATATTGACTTTGAACTGCGGCGTATCTTCCAGGCCATTTGGACGCACGCCAGTTAATACGTCTGGATGTTGAGCGACCATACCGAACAGCTGGTTACGCGCCTGAGTTAATTTCTCATGCCCTAAACCACCCTGATCGATAAGCTGGAAGTCGAAGCCGGTAGCGGTACCCAGTTCAACAATCGCCGGCAGGTTAAAGGCGAAGACCATCGCGTCTTTAATCTGCGAGAAGCGCGCCATAGCACGACCGGTGATCGCTTCCACTTTGTTTTCCGCACCCGGACGTTCGCTCCAGTCTTTCAACGATACGAAGGCGATACCGGTGTTCTGACCGCGACCTGCAAAACCAAAGCCGTTAACGGCGAACACCGATTCAACGTTGTTCTTCTCTTTGGTTAAGTAGTAGTCGGTCATCTCATCAAGAACTTTCTGCGTACGCTCCTGGGTCGCGCCAGCCGGTAGCTGCGCCATACTCAGGAACACGCCCTGATCTTCATCCGGTAAGAAGGAGCTTGGCAGACGAACGAACAGCCAGGCCATGCCAACGACGATGATCAGATACAGCACCAGATAACGACCGGTACTGCGCAGAATGTTGCCTACGCTGTCGGTGTAGTGGTGCGTGCTCTTATCGAATACGCGGTTGAACCAGCCAAAGAAGCCTTTGTGCTGACCGTGGCCGCCTTTCTCAATCGGCTTCAGCATCGTGGCGCACAGCGCCGGGGTCAGGATCAAGGCAACCAGTACCGACAGCGCCATCGCGGAAACGATAGTGATGGAGAACTGACGATAAATCGCCCCGGTAGAACCGCCGAAGAAGGCCATCGGGATAAATACCGCGGACAGTACCATCGCAATACCGACCAGCGCGCCTTGAATCTGACCCATTGATTTCCGGGTCGCTTCTTTCGGCGGCAGTCCTTCTTCCGCCATGACGCGCTCGACGTTTTCGACGACGACGATGGCGTCATCTACCAGCAAGCCGATGGCGAGCACCATCCCGAACATCGTTAGGGTGTTTATCGAGAAGCCAAACGCCGCCAGGATGGCGAAGGTCCCCAGCAATACGACCGGTACCGCGATAGTCGGGATCAGCGTGGCGCGGAAGTTCTGCAGGAACAGATACATTACCAGGAACACCAGGATGATCGCTTCAACCAGCGTTTTCACCACTTCGTGAATTGAGATTTTCACGAATAAACAATTTTCATCCCGGCAGGGAAGAAGGGTTCCATACGCTTCAGTTCGGCGCGGATCGCGTTAGCGGTATCCAGGGCGTTCGCGCCGGTTGCCAGTTTAATACCCAGACCGGAAGCCGGCTGGTTATTGAAGCGGGCAATAACGTCATAGCTTTCGCCGCCAAGTTCGATTTTGGCGACATCACGCAGACGAACCTGCGACCCATCCTGATTGACTTTCAGCAGAATGTTGCCGAACTCATCGGTATTGGTCAGACGCGTCTGCGCAACGATGGAGGCGTTGAGCTGCTGGCCTTTAACTGGCGGCGTACCACCAAGTTGGCCGGCCGCGACCTGGGCGTTTTGCGCTTTAATGGCGCTGATAACGTCAACCGGAGTCAGCTGGAAATTGTTCAGTTTGTTCGGGTCCATCCAGATACGCATCGCGTACTGGGAACCAAACAGCTGAACGTCGCCTACGCCGTTGGTACGGCTGATCGGGTCCTTCATGTTGGCGGCAACATAGTCAGAAATATCATCCTGGGTCATGGTGCCGTTGGTGTTGATAACCCCGACAACCATCAGGAAGCTGCTGGATGCTTTTTCTACGCTAATCCCTTGCTGCTGTACTTCTTGCGGCAGCAGGGGCGTCGCCAGCGCCAGCTTGTTCTGCACCTGGACCTGTGCGATGTCCGGATCGGTACCGGATTCGAAGGTCAAAGTGATCGTTGCTGTACCGGTGGAATCGCCATTCGACGACATGTACATCAGGTGATCGATACCGTTCATATTCTGTTCGATAACCTGAGTCACGGTGTTCTGCACGGTTTCTGCATCCGCACCGGGGTACATGGCGGTAATGGAAATTGCCGGCGGCGCAATCGTTGGATATTGCGCCACGGGGAGTTTCATAATCGAAAGCCCCCCGGCCAACATGATGATAATGGCGATCACCCACGCAAATATGGGGCGATCGATAAAGAAATTAGGCATGTCTTAACGGCTCCTGTTTAAGTTAAGACTTGGTTTGTTCAGACTGAGCGTTCGCGTTGCCAGCGGTTTGCTGTTGATTGTCTGAAGCTACTTCCTGCGCTTTTACCTGTACGCCTGGTTTGACTTTTTGCAGCCCGGTGACAATGACGCGGTCGCCGGTTTTCAGGCCTTCGGTAACTAACCATTTATCGCCGATAGCCTGGGAGGCGGTCACCTGACGCACTTCAACCTTATCGCCTTCGCCAACGACCATTACGCTTGCATCGCCGCGCGGGGTACGGGTAACGCCCTGTTGCGGAACCAGCAGCGCATCCGGGTTAACGCCTTCTTCGAGCCGAGCGCGAACGAACATCCCTGGCAGCAGGGTGTGGTCCGGGTTCGGGAAGATAGCGCGCAGGGTGATAGAACCGGTGGTCTGGTCTACGGTGACGTCGGAGAATTCCAGCGTACCATCTTGCGGATATTTCAGACCGTCGCTGGTAACCAGCTCGACCTTCGCCTTACCGTTTTCCTGCTTCAGCTTGCCGTTCGCCAGTTCCTGTTTCAGACGCAGGAAATCGTTGCTCGATTGCGTAACGTCGACATAGATAGGATCCAACTGCTGAACGGTCGCCAGCGCGGTAGATTGACCGTTTTGTACCAGAGCGCCTTCGGTAACCGCAGATTTACCAATGCGTCCGCTGATTGGCGAAGTCACTTTGGTATAAGCCAGGTTGATACGCGCAGTTTCAACAGCGGCTTTCGCCGCGACCACGGCGGCGTTGCTTTGCTGAGCATCAGCAACGGCGGTGTCGTAGTCTTGTTGACTGATGTATTTCGTGCCAAGCAGTTTTTGATAACGTTTGACCGTCAACTGAGCGATGTTTGCGGCGGCCTGAGCTTTCGCTAAATCGCCTTTGGCGCTTTCATAGCTAGCCTGATAGGTTGCCGGATCGATCTGATAAAGAGACACACCCGCCTGAATATCGCT
>CABUCP010000358.1 GCA_902490055.1 uncultured Klebsiella sp.
CAGTCAGCGAAATTGCTTTTTCAAAGGAACACTCATGGCACACTCAGATAAAAAAACGCCGTCACCGGTGCATGATTTACGCTCTGCCCTGGCGCTGTTAAAAACGCTGCCGGGCGAATATGTTGAAACCGATACCGAAGTCGATCCCCACGCCGAACTCTCCGGCGTTTACCGCTACGTGGGCGCTGGCGGCACCTGCCAGCGCCCGACGCGTAAGAACGGCCCGGTGATGGTGTTTAACAAGATTAAGGGCTTCAACGACATCAGCGTGGCTATCGGGCTGAACGGTTCACGCCAGCGCGTCAGCCAGTTCCTGCAGTGTGAACCGGCCAGGCTTGGCCACCTGCTGAAAGACTCGGTTGAAAACGCCATTGCCCCGACCATGGTGCAGGGCGCGGCGGTATGTCAGGAAGTGGTACACCTCGCCAGCGATGCCGATTTCGATCTGCGCAAGCTCCTACCTGCGCCAACCAATACCGAAGAAGATGCCGGTCCGTATATCACCATGGGCCTGTGCTACGCTTCCGATCCACAAACTCGCGAATCCGATATCACCATTCATCGCCTGTGCGTACAGAGTCGCGACGAGCTCTCAATGTGGCTAACGCCGGGTCGCCATATCGATGCCTTCCGCATGAAAGCAGAGGCGGCGGGCCAGCCGCTGCCGATCTCAATCAGCATCGGCGTGGATCCGGCTATCGAAATCGCCGCCTGCTTTGAGCCGCCGACTACCCCGCTGGGCTTTGATGAGCTGAGCATCGCCGGCGCGCTGCGCGGCCATGCGGTGGAAATGGTGCAGTGTAAAACGATTAATGAAAAAGCCATCGCCCACGCCGAGATCGTTATCGAAGGCGAACTGCTGCCGAACGTACGCGTGCGCGAAGATCAAAATACCAATACCGGCCGCGCCATGCCGGAGTTCCCCGGCTATACCGGCGAAGCCAAAGAGGCGATTCCGGTCATTAAAGTCAAAGCGGTCACCCATCGCACCCGGCCTATCTGGCGCACCACCGTCGGGCCTGGCGAAGAACATGTCAACATGGCCGGGATCCCGACCGAAGCCAGTATTCTCGATATGGTGGAACGCGCCATGCCGGGCAAACTGCTCAACGTCTTCGCCCATTCAGCGGGCGGCGGTAAGCTGCTGGCGGTACTGCAATTTAAAAAATCTTCGCCAGCTGATGAAGGCCGCCAGCGCCAGGCTGCGCTACTGGCGTTCTCCGCCTTCCCGGAACTGAAGCACGTGATTCTGGTGGATGAGGACGTTGATATTTTCGATAGCGACGACGTGCTGTGGGCGATGCAAACCCGCTATCAGGGCGATGTCGATACCGTGGTGATCCCAGGCGTGCGCTGCCATCCGCTCGACCCGTCGCAGGTGCCGGAATACAGCCCAAGCATTCTGCAACAGGGAATGTCGTGCAAAACCATTTTCGACTGCACCGTACCGTTCCATCTGAAGCACAACTTTGAGCGCTCGAAGTTCAAAGCGGTCGATGTAAAACGTTTCCTGCCGGACTTCGAATAAGGGCGAATACCATGACACCACGCATCATCATTGGCATTAGCGGCGCTTCCGGATTCCAGTACGGGGTCAAAGCGCTGGAGCTTCTCCAACCGCTGGCGGTAGAGGTTCACTTGGTGGTCTCCAAAGGCGCGGAAAAGACCTGCGAGCTGGAAACGGATTACCGCTTAGACGAAGTGATGGCGCTGGCAGACGTGGTACACCCCATCAATCATCTGGGCGCATCTATCTCCAGCGGATCGTTTAAAACGCTGGGGATGTTGGTCGCCCCCTGCTCGATGCGATCGCTGGGCGCTATCGCCCACTGTCTCACCGATAATCTACTCACCCGCGCGGCGGACGTGGTGCTTAAGGAGCGCCGCCGGCTGGTATTGCTGGCGCGCGAAACCCCGCTCAACCTCGGCCATATTCGTAATATGGCCGCGGTCACCGAGATGGGCGGCATCATCTTCCCGCCGGTTCCCGCGCTCTATCAGCGTCCGCAAAGCGCTGATGACATCATTACCCATAGCGTCAACCGCGCGCTCGATCTGTTTGACCTTGAGGTCAATAACATCCCGCGCTGGGGTGAAGGCGCGCTGCACTACGCGTAACAGGAACTCGCAATGTTAATTGGTCCGTATGTAAATGGTTCCGCCGTAATTATCGGCGGATTGGTCGGCGCGATGGCCGGAGGCAAACTTCCGGAGCGCGTCAAAACCGCCCTGCCAATGACCTTTGGTCTCTGCTCCGTCGGGCTGGGGATCACCCTGGTACTGAAGGTGAAATATATGCCAGCGGTGGTGCTGGCGATGGTGCTCGGCGCTTTTCTCGGCGAACTGCTGCACCTGGAAAAACGTATCGGTACCGCGGCGGGTTCAACGCGCGGTCTGATCAACAAAGTGCTGCCGCCGGTACAAGGGCTAAGCAACGAAGAGTTCACCGAAAAGTTCGTCGCCATTCTGGTGCTATTCTGCGCCAGCGGCACCGGTATTTTTGGCGCCATGACCGAAGGCATGAGCGGCGACCCGTCTATCCTGTACATTAAAACGATCCTCGATCTATTTACCGCCGGGATCTTCGCCACCCTGCTGGGCTACGCGGTGATGACCATCGCTATCCCGCAGATCGTCATACAGGTAGCGTTGGCGATGCTCGCGGTGTTTATTCTGCCGATGATCACCCCGTCAATGATGGCGGATTTCTCCTGCGCCGGCGGGTTGCTGATGGTAGCAACCGGATTGCGTATCTGTAACATCAAGCTTTTCCCGGTCGCCAACATGCTGCCAGGGCTTGTTTTGGTAATGCCTTTCTCCCATTTATGGGCTACCCTAGTGGCCTGAGTACATGGCCCGGCGGGTTTGTGCCGGGTCATTTATTTTTTTCAGGAGTTGTCATGGCCGGGGAACATGTCATTTTGCTGGATGAGCAAGATAAGCCCACAGGTATGCTGGAGAAGTATGCCGCCCACACGCTCGATACCCCTTTACACCTCGCGTTTTCCTGCTGGCTATTCAATCAGCAAGGTCAGTTTCTGGTCACGCGCCGCTCGCTTGGCAAAAAAGCCTGGCCTGGCGTATGGACCAACTCGGTCTGCGGGCACCCTCAGCAGGGTGAAACCTTCGAACAGGCCGTCACTCGCCGCTGCCGCTTTGAGCTGGGCGTCGAGATCGCTGATATTGCCCCCATTCACCCGGCCTTCCGCTATCGCGCCGTCGCCCCTAACGGTATCGTAGAAAATGAAGTATGCCCGGTGTATGCCGCGCGGGTGGTCAGCGATTTACAGCCTAATGATGATGAAGTGATGGATTTTCAGTGGGTTGAGCTGCCGGCAATGTTAGAAGCGCTGGCCGCCACGCCGTGGGCCTTTAGCCCGTGGATGGTGCTGGAAGCCGAAAACCAGGACGCCCGCCAGGCGCTGATTGATTTCGTTGCGCATCTGCGCGCGTAAGCTGACTATTCTCGCCGCCGCTACGCCGCACAAAAAGCGGCTCCATACCTGTCATCATTGCCTGGCGGCGCTACGCTTGCACAGGCCTACGGTTCTGCGCCGTTGTGTCGCACGGATGGCGGCCATCCGGGATCTCCCGGCTTGCGCTGCGCCGGGCTAGGCCAGCGTTCAGACATAACGTCAGACATAAAAAAACCCGGCAAGCCGGGTTTTTTGTATTTCGCGAGACGCGATTATTTCTGCGGACGCATCGCCGGGAACAGGATAACGTCGCGGATGGTGTGGCTGTTGGTGAACAGCATAACCATACGGTCGATACCGATACCCAGACCCGCGGTCGGCGGCAGGCCGTGTTCCAGCGCGGTGACGTAGTCTTCGTCATAGAACATCGCTTCGTCGTCGCCTGCGGCTTTCGCATCAACCTGATCCTGGAAGCGCTGCGCCTGGTCTTCAGCATCGTTCAGCTCGCTAAAGCCGTTACCGATTTCACGGCCGCCGATGAAGAATTCAAAGCGGTCGGTGATTTCCGGGTTCTCGTCGTTACGACGCGCCAGCGGAGAGACTTCCGCCGGATATTCGGTGATAAAGGTCGGCTGAATCAGATGCGCTTCCGCGACTTCTTCGAAGATCTCGGTCACGATACGGCCCAGACCCCAGCTCTTCT
>CABUCP010000359.1 GCA_902490055.1 uncultured Klebsiella sp.
CGAGTTCTTTAACAAACTGGTCTCGAGCTTTGATTTCGATATCGAAATCGGTAAAGGCGAAACCATGAAATACATCCTGGCGTTAAAAGATCAACCGGAAGCCGCGCAGCTGGCACTGCGTGTTGGTATTGCTGTTGCGAAGAGTGACGGCAACTTTGACCAGGATGAGAAAACTGCCGTGCGCGAAATTGCTCTCGCGCTGGGCTTCGACCCGGCTGAATTTGGCCTCTGATCTGCATCCCTAAGGGTAAATTATGGTTTCAACACACATCGGTTTTCCGACTGAAACAGTTATTGTTTTTATCGCGCTCTCAGTCGGTGCCATCTTTATTGACTTGTTTATGCACCGTGACGACAAGCCAATATCCCTGAAGAGTGCCGCGCTCTGGTCGCTCTTCTGGGTTGCGGTTGCGATGGCATTTGCCGGTTTCCTTTATATTCATCACGGCGCGGAAGTCGCCAGCCTGTTTGTGACCGGTTACGCGCTGGAGAAAGTGCTATCCGTCGATAACCTGTTCGTGATGATGGCCATCTTCTCCTGGTTCGCCGTGCCGGATCGTTATCGTCACCGCGTGCTTTACTGGGGCGTAATTGGTGCCATCGTGTTCAGGGGTATTTTCGTTGCAATTGGTACCAGCCTGCTGAGCCTTGGTCCATACGTTGAAGTGGTTTTCGCCATTATTGTGGCCTGGACTGCGGTGATGATGCTGAAAAGCGGCGACGACGATGATGAAATCGAGGACTACTCCCAGCATCTGGCGTACCGCATGGTGAAACGCTTCTTCCCGATCTGGCCAAAGCTGAAGGGTCATGCCTTCCTGCTTAATCAGAAGGAAGTGGATGCGGAACTGGCAAAACCAGAAAACAGTGATGTGACCATCGGCCGCGGTAAGAAAGCCGCCCTGTATGCAACACCGCTGTTCCTGTGTGTGGCCGTCGTTGAACTTTCGGATGTTATGTTTGCATTCGACTCTGTCCCGGCCATTATTGCTGTTAGCCGTGAACCGCTGATTGTTTATAGCGCCATGATGTTTGCTATCCTCGGCCTGCGTACGCTCTACTTCGTGCTCGAAGCGCTGAAGCAGTACCTGGTTCATCTGGAGAAGGCGGTTATCGTTCTGCTGTTCTTTATCGCAGCGAAGCTTGGCCTTAATGCCACCGACCACATCTGGCACCATGGCTACAGCATTTCGGCGACGACCAGCCTGTATGTTGTACTGGGTGTGTTGGCGCTGGGCATTATCGCCAGCGTGATGTTCCCGGCGAAACCCGATTCAGAGGAAAAGGGGAGTTAATCCCCTCACGAATTACGCTAAATCCACAACAATTTGAGAGGTTATTTTATGAGTGTTTCTCTTTCCAAAGGTGGGAACGTATCCCTGAGTAAAGCCGCGCCGTCAATGAAAAATGTCCTGGTGGGCCTTGGCTGGGATGCGCGCTCGACTGATGGTCAGGACTTTGACCTGGATGCGTCAGCTTTTCTGCTGGCCGCTAACGGCAAAGTGCGCGGTGACGCCGATTTCATTTTTTATAACAACTTAACCTCTTCTGACGGCTCCGTAACCCATACCGGTGATAACCGTACCGGTGAGGGCGACGGTGATGATGAATCGCTGAAAATCAAACTGGATGCGGTGCCGTCTGACGTCGACAAAATCATCTTCGTGGTGACAATTCATGACGCGCAGGCGCGTCGCCAGAGCTTCGGCCAGGTTTCCGGCGCGTTCATTCGCCTGGTTAATGATGATAACCAGACTGAAGTGGCTCGCTACGATCTGACCGAAGATGCCTCAACCGAAACCGCGATGCTGTTTGGTGAACTCTATCGCCACAATGGCGAGTGGAAATTCCGCGCGGTCGGCCAGGGTTATGCTGGTGGCCTGGCATCCGTTTGTGCTCAGTACGGCATCAACGCATCTTGATCTCATACATGGGCTGATTATTCAGCCCAAACACAACTGTTAGCAGGAGCTAAAAATGGCAGTTTCTCTCGTTAAAGGCGGTAACGTATCTCTGACTAAAGAAGCACCTACCATGAATATCGCCATGGTCGGTCTGGGTTGGGATGCACGTGTAACTGACGGTCAGGGTTTCGACCTGGACGCCTCCGTATTCGCAGTTGGTGATGACGGTAAAGTGCTGTCAGACGCCCATTTCATCTTCTTCAACAACAAAACCAGCCCTGACGGCGCAATCGAGCACCAGGGTGACAACCGTACCGGCGAAGGCGACGGTGATGATGAGCAGGTCAAAATCGATCTGACCAAAGTCTCTGCTGACATCAAAAAACTGGTGTTCGCGGTAACCATCTATGAAGCCGAAGCGCGTAAACAGAACTTCGGTATGGTGAGCAACAGCTTCATGCGCGTTTACAACAACGACAACGGCACTGAAATTGCTCGCTTCGATCTCTCTGAAGATGCGTCCACTGAAACTGCGATGATCTTCGGCGAGCTCTATCGCCACGGCGCAGAGTGGAAATTCAAAGCCGTTGGGCAGGGCTTTGCTGGCGGTCTGGCTGCGCTTGCTTCCCAACATGGCGTGAATATCTAAACGCTATAAAAATATAAAACCCCGGAGAGTAAGCCGGGGTTTTTATTTGCTTCTTATATTTAAAGCGTTGCCGCGTTTACAATTTTTATGGCTATTGTGGCATCTGCGCTATCACCTCCTTAACGACGCAAAAGAGATGAATCCGCTTCAGCGCTTCAGGCACACCCGCATGTCTGAGGGCAGGGAGCAGAGTTATTGATAAGGACAACACGTATGAGATTACAACCGGGACAAAACACGCCGCTGGCGGAGAACCTCATCACTCTGAACCTCAACTACACGGGACGGGCAGAGTTTAAGAGCGAAGTCGATACCTGCCTGTTTATGCTCAATGCCGGGGGAAAAGTGAGCGGCGATGCCGACTTTATCTTCTTCAATAATCTCACCTCTGCGGAGGGCGCGGTCAAACTGGCGCTCGGGCAGCAGCAGTCTAGCGTCACGATCGCGCTCGATCGGGTTCCCGCCAGCGTTAGCAAGATTAGCTTCACGGTCGTCATTGACGGCAGCGAAAGCATTGATGCCCTGAGCCAGTTAAGCATTGAGGCTCAGGGCATTGCGGATTTTCACGTTGAAACCGCAGGACGCAGCGAAAAAGCGATCATTCTGGCTGAAGTCTATCGCCACAATAGCGCCTGGAAATTACGTGCAATGGGGCAGGGCTTTAACGGCGGGCTTGAACCATTAGCCGTCAGCTATGGTGTGGATGTTGCCCAGCCTGCCGCGCAACCTTCAACGCCAGCGCCGGCGCCGACGCGCATTAGCCTTGAGAAAAAGCTGCAAGATAAATCGCCGCGGCTGGTTAGCCTGGCGAAGAAAGCCACGGTCAGCCTGACGAAGAATAAACTGGATACGCTGCAGGCAAACGTTGCGTTTGTTCTGGATGCTTCCGGCTCAATGAGCGGGCAATTTAACAAAGGTAACGTCCAGGCTGTACTCGATCGCATCGCGGTGCTTGCCGTTCAGTTTGATGATGACGGCGAGATGGATCTGTGGGCGTTCGGCAAGAAACATAAAAAATACCCCAACGTCACGCTGGATAATCTTGACGATTACGTCGAGACAATACGCAAGAACGGCAAGCGTACGATGTTTGAGATCCTGCCGGGGCTGGGCGGTGTGAATAATGAGCCGCCGGTGATGGAAGAGATCGTCGATTACTTCAAAGAGTCCAAACTGCCGGTTTACGTGGTCTTTATTACCGATGGCGGCATCAGCAAGACGCGCGAGATTAAAGAGGCGATTCGTCGCTCCGCAAACTATCCGATCTTCTGGAAGTTCGTCGGCCTTGGCGGTTCGAACTACGGCATTCTCGAAAATCTGGATGACTTTACCGATCGCCGGGTAGATAACACCGATTTCTTTGCGATGGATGATTTCGGCACCATGAGTGACGAAAAACTCTATGACAACTTGTTGGAGGAGTTCAGGCCCTGGATCGATGAGACCAGGAAGATGGGCATTCTCTGACGATACGCAAAAAAGAGCCGGGGATTTTCCCGGCTTTTTTTATGGTGAAGTTTTCCACGGTAGCAGTGAGGCGGATTCAGCAAAGAAATAC
>CABUCP010000360.1 GCA_902490055.1 uncultured Klebsiella sp.
GACGCCCGTTTCCACCTGGCTCACCTTGAAAGCTTCGAAGACGAGAGACTTATGATGGATATTTTGCGTGGTTCACCTGCACTGTCGGCATTCCGTATCAACAAACTGCTGGCACGTTTTCAGGCGGCCAACCTGCCGGTTAGCACCTTATACGCGGAGTATGTTCACTTTGCCGACCTGAGCGCCCCGTTGAGCGATGAAGAGCGCGAGAGGTTGGTCAGACTGCTCAAGTATGGCCCGAACCTCAGCAGCCATACGCCAACCGGTAAATTACTGCTCGTCACCCCTCGCCCCGGCACTATCTCTCCTTGGTCTTCCAAAGCTACTGACATCGCGCATAACTGCGGTCTGTCGCAGGTCGTTCGCCTGGAGCGCGGCGTAGCTTACTACGTTGAAGCACAGGGCCTGAGCGATGCGCAGTGGGATGCCGTCGCGGCAGAACTGCATGACCGCATGATGGAAAGCGTCTTCGCTGAATTAGAAGAGGGGGAGAAGCTATTTGCGCATCACCAGCCGACGCCGGTTACCAGCGTCGACCTGCTGGGCCAGGGCCGTCAGGCGCTGATTGACGCCAACCTGCGTCTGGGATTGGCGCTGGCCGATGACGAAATCGACTACCTGCAGGATGCTTTCGTTAAGCTTGGGCGCAACCCGAACGATATCGAACTGTATATGTTCGCGCAGGCGAACTCGGAACACTGCCGCCACAAGATTTTTAACGCTGATTGGGTTATCGACGGCGAGCAACAGCCGAAGTCGCTGTTTAAAATGATTAAAAACACCTTCGAGAAAAACCCGGAATACGTTCTGTCTGCCTATAAAGACAACGCCGCGGTAATGGAAGGTTCCGAAGTCGGCCGCTATTTTGCTGACCATCAGACCGGGCGTTACGACTTCCATCAGGAGCCGGCGCACATTCTGATGAAGGTTGAAACCCATAACCACCCGACGGCGATTTCGCCATGGCCGGGCGCCGCCACCGGTTCCGGCGGCGAGATCCGTGATGAAGGCGCTACCGGGCGCGGGGCAAAGCCGAAAGCGGGCCTGGTCGGCTTCTCGGTGTCTAACCTGCGTATTCCGGGCTTTGAACAGCCGTGGGAAGAAGATTTTGGTAAACCGGATCGCATCGTGACCGCGCTGGATATTATGACCGAAGGCCCGCTGGGCGGCGCGGCGTTTAACAACGAATTTGGTCGCCCGGCGCTGAACGGCTATTTCCGTACCTATGAAGAGAAAGTGACCAGCCATAACGGCGAAGAGCTGCGCGGCTATCACAAACCGATCATGCTGGCGGGCGGTATCGGCAACATCCGCGGCGAGCACGTACAGAAAGGTGAAATTACCGTTGGCGCCAGGCTCATCGTGCTGGGCGGCCCGGCGATGAACATCGGTCTCGGCGGCGGCGCGGCGTCATCCATGGCTTCTGGCCAATCCGATGCCGACCTCGATTTTGCTTCCGTGCAGCGCGACAACCCGGAAATGGAGCGTCGTTGCCAGGAAGTTATCGACCGCTGCTGGCAACTGGGCGATGCTAACCCGATTCTGTTTATCCACGACGTCGGCGCGGGCGGTCTATCGAACGCCATGCCGGAGCTGGTGAGCGACGGCGGCCGCGGCGGTAAATTCCAGCTGCGCGATATTCTTAGTGATGAGCCGGGTATGAGCCCGCTGGAAATCTGGTGTAACGAATCTCAGGAACGCTATGTTCTGGCGGTCGCGCCGGAGCAGCTGCCGCTGTTCGAGGAGCTGTGCCGCCGCGAGCGCGCGCCTTATGCGGTCATCGGCGAAGCCACGGCGGAACAGCATCTTAGCCTGAGCGACAGCCACTTTAACGATCAGCCGATCGATCTGCCGCTGGATGTTCTGCTCGGCAAAACGCCGAAAATGACCCGTGACGTACAAACGCTGAAAGCGCAGGGTTGCGAGCTGGATCGCCAACCGATGACCATTGCCGACGCGGTGAAGCGCGTGCTGCACCTGCCGACGGTGGCAGAGAAAACCTTCCTCGTGACCATCGGCGACCGTACCGTCACCGGTATGGTGGCGCGCGACCAGATGGTGGGGCCGTGGCAGATCCCGGTGGCGAACTGCGCGGTGACCACCGCCAGCCTTGATAGCTACTACGGCGAAGCGATGGCGATGGGCGAACGCGCGCCGGTGGCGCTGCTCGACTTTGCCGCTTCTGCCCGTCTGGCGGTCGGCGAAGCGCTGACGAACATTGCCGCCACGCAGATTGGCGAGCTAAACCGCGTGAAGCTGTCGGCAAACTGGATGGCCGCCGCCGGTCACCCGGGGGAAGACGCTGGCCTGTATGAAGCGGTAAAAGCGGTCGGCGAAGAGCTGTGTCCGGCGCTGGGCCTGACTATCCCGGTGGGTAAAGACTCCATGTCGATGAAAACCCGCTGGCAGGAAGGTAGCGAGCAGCGTGAAATGACCTCGCCGCTGTCGCTGGTGATTTCCGCTTTCGCCCGCGTAGAAGATGTCCGCGGCACCGTGACCCCGCAGCTCTCCACGGAAGATAACGCCTTGCTGCTTATCGATCTGGGCAAAGGGCGCAACGCGCTGGGCGCGACGGCGCTGGCGCAGGTATATCGCCAGCTTGGCGACCAGCCGGCTGACGTGCGCGATGTCGCGCAACTGAAAGGCTTCTGGGATGCGATGCAGGCGCTGGTGGCGCAGCGTAAGCTGCTGGCTTACCATGACCGTTCCGATGGCGGGCTGTTAGTGACGCTGGCGGAAATGGCTTTCGCCGGCCACTGCGGCATCACTGCTGATATCGCCGCCTTGGGCGACGATCGTCTGGCGGCGCTGTTCAACGAAGAATTGGGGGCGGTGATTCAGGTTCGCGCGGCCGACCGCGAAGCGGTGGAAGCGCTGCTGGCGGTGAATGGTCTGGCGGACTGCGTGCACTACCTCGGTCAGGCAACGGCGGGCGACCGTTTTGCTATCACCGCCGACGGTCAGCCGCTGTTTAGCGAAAGCCGTACCACCCTGCGTATGTGGTGGGCGGAAACCACCTGGCAGATGCAGCGTCTGCGCGACAACCCGGAGTGCGCCGATCAGGAACACGAAGCGAAAGCCAACGACGCTGACCCGGGCCTTAACGTTAAGCTGTCGTTTGATATCAATGAAGATGTTGCCGCGCCGTACATTGCCACCGGCGCACGTCCGAAAGTGGCCGTGCTGCGCGAGCAGGGCGTCAACTCCCACGTTGAAATGGCGGCCGCTTTCCATCGCGCCGGTTTTGACTCCATCGACGTTCATATGAGCGATCTGCTGGCGGGGCGTACCGGTCTCGGTGATTTCCATGCGCTGGTGGCCTGCGGCGGCTTCTCCTACGGCGATGTGCTGGGGGCCGGTGAAGGTTGGGCGAAATCGATTCTGTTTAACGAACGCGTACGCGATGAGTTTGCTTCCTTCTTCCACCGTCCGCAGACGCTGGCGCTGGGCGTGTGCAACGGCTGTCAGATGATGTCGAACCTGCGCGAGCTGATCCCCGGTAGCGACCTGTGGCCGCGCTTCGTGCGTAACCACTCTGACCGCTTTGAAGCGCGCTTCAGCCTGGTTGAAGTTACCCAAAGCCCATCGCTGCTGCTGCAGGGGATGGCCGGGTCGATGATGCCGATTGCCGTGTCCCACGGAGAAGGGCAGGTAGAGGTTCGCGATGGCGCGCATCTGGCTCAGCTTGAGAGCAAAGGTCTGGTGGCGCTGCGCTTCGTCGATAACTTCGGTAAAGTAACCGAAACCTATCCGGCGAACCCGAACGGCTCGGCGAACGGCATCACCGCGGTGACCAGCGAAAACGGGCGTGCGACGATAATGATGCCGCACCCGGAACGCGTCTTCCGTACCGTCAGCAACTCGTGGCACCCGGAAAACTGGGGCGAAGATAGCCCATGGATGCGTATTTTCCGCAACGCGCGTAAGCAACTGGGCTAACGCCCTCCGCTTAACACGTTATTGATGAAAGCCCTCTGTTAACCCAGGGGGCTTTTTTATTTGTGACGGCGGCCGCGCGGCAGTGTCGGGAATTGCCGACAAACGTGACTTACTGGTGTCGCCAAATGGAGACGCTTAACA
>CABUCP010000361.1 GCA_902490055.1 uncultured Klebsiella sp.
AAAATCAAAACCACTGTAGCCGCACTCAGCATGCTATCCGTACTGTCCTTTGGCGCTTTCGCCGCTGATTCTATCAACAGCACTCAAGCAGAAAGCCGTCAGTCAATGGGCACCATCTCTATCGGCGCGGTAGGTTCTTCCCCGATGGATATGCATGAAATGCTGAACAAAAAGGCTCAAGAAGAAGGCGCTTCTTCTTACCGCATTATTGAAGCTCGCACCGGCGACCACTGGCACGCCACGGCAGAACTTTATAAATAAGCTTTAACGATTGTCGGTCATTAACTGAAACAGAATCTCTTCAGCGGCCCGGGTTCATAAGAAACCTCCCGCCGCTGCACACAAGGTTGGAGTAAAAGATTATGAAAAGCGCAATTATCATCGCATCCCTGGGTCTGGCTTCCGTTCTGTCATTCGGCGCAAGCGCGGCCGTACAGCAAGTCAACGCAGAACAAGCGCAAAACCTGCAGCCAATGGGCACTATCTCCGTTTCTCAGGTAGGTAGCGCGCCAATGGATATGCGTCAGGAACTGGCGGCTAAAGCCGAGAAAGAAGGCGCTAGCAGCTACCGTATTATTGAAGCTCGTACCGGCGACAGCTGGCACGCGACCGCTGAGTTGTACAAATAAACCCTCGTCGTCTTATCCGACGACTTGCCCCCGCCTGTCGGGGGCTTTTTTATGCCCAACGGGCATTGAAACGTAGTAAACCTTCCAGCTCCTCTTCCGCTTCATCAAACAGCAGAATTAACGCGCCAAAGCGCCGACGTTGCGTTTCATTGAGATGGATAAACTCAATCTCCAGCGGAAATGGCAGGCGCCCTCCCGTTACCGCACTCCATAGCGAATCAAGGTTATCCACTTGCTTATCGGGCAACGCAAAGGCGTGCGAAAACGCGCGGTAGAAATCCTGCTGCTCGGCTATTTTGTCAAAATCAAAAGTATAGATAGTCATTGCCTGGCGCCCCTTCAGCTCTGCCCCCTCTCCACTGCCTAAGTATAGCGACAAAAAAACCGACGCCTGGGCGTCGGTTTGCGGCTTAGCTATTGGTTAGCACATGCTGGTATTTCTTCAGCATCTCGACTAGTCGTCGCACCGGTTCGGTGACCTGCGGCGACGCCTCCCATTGAAGTAGCTTTTGCTGATAGACATCAAGCTCCTCAAGCAGACGGGTGAAGTACCGTCGTCGTTTATCATCGCTGCTGGCGGATATCACGTGGTCCGCGGTACGGCGCAGCTGGCGGTGGAAGGTCGATAGATCCTCGTTTACCGGCACCGGCGCATCGCGCAGGCGCTGGTGCGCAATGATCAACGTGAGCGCCAGGCGGAAGCGGGCAATATCGCCGGGGAACTTGTTCAGCAGTAGAAACAGCTGCTGGTACAGCGCCGGCAGATGATTTTCTTTGCGCCGGGCGCTATTGGTGGTGAGCGAAGAAACCGCCGCCGAGACGAACTGGTTCAACAGTACGCGCCCGGTCCGGGCCTGCGAGTTATCACGTACTAACAGAATAACCATCAACGCAAGGAAACAGCCGACAATCTGCCCGAGGGCGCTATCGAGGAATTGGCTAAACTGGAACTGCATCGGGTTATCCAGCACCAGAATGTTGATCGTACTGGCCAACGCCCCCAGCGATCCCAGGCGCCGTTTCTGGACCTCAATACCGATGAAGAACGCCATCGCTGCCAGGCTAATACACAGTAGCAGCATACTCTGCTGCGTCGCGGGCATGACGACAAGGAAGAATAATGCGCCGAGCGGTAAAGCGGCGAGCGTGCCATAGAGGAAATCTAAGGCCACCATTCGCGGGTTAGGCAGGCGCATCGCCAGCGCGGTGACGACGGCAATCATGACCATCGCCCCGCTGCCGGAGGTCCAACCGGTCCACAGCCAGAATAGCGTGCCGAGAATGCACGAGATCGAAGTACGCCAGAAGTTAACCATCGCATGGTGACGTTCGGCGGATTCAACCTTCACCACCGTCTCGCCACGCAGGACTTCATCTTCAATACGGCTGATTTTAGTGTTACCGACCACGCCGCGCTTGAGCAGCAGATAGCGCGTCGCCGCGCCCACCCAGCTGTAAATAGTCACTGGCGTATTGTGTTCACCCTTCCAGGTCAGGAAACGGCGCATGCGCTTGAGCTGTTGATGCACATCCTGCACCGTTTCTACCGGCTCTGCGAACAGCTCGCGATAATCGTCAGTCACCATTTCCGGGCGTGAGTTCTGGATCAGGTAGGTTTCACAGGCCTGGGTAATCAAGGTTAACGACAACGTGTTAATCGCTTTCAGCCGCTGATTCACCTTCGCCCAACGAGACGATTCCATAATCAGGTTGCCGCGCATCCCTTCCAGCGCAGCGGTGCGCCGTACCAGCGCGCCCCAGGCTTTATCAACCACTTCACTATCGCCATGGGCGACGCACAGTTGCATCAGGCGATACTGATCCAGCAGCAGGTTATCCAGCTCAAGGTCGATCTCTTTTTTGATAGAGCGCGGGGAAAACAGCAGGTCGGCGACGATGGCGCTAACGATCCCGATAACGATTTCGCTGCAGCGCTCGACGGCAAACTGCGGCGCCAGCATCGGGTCGGCGTGAATGGTGATAATAATGATTAACGCGGTATAGCCCGCCAGCCCCCACGCATAGGAGTTTTCCACCTTCACCAGCGAGGAAATCCAGGTGCAGAACCCGGCCCACAGGCAGCAGACCAGCATCATCAGCAGCGGCGCGCGGATCATCACGATGATAATGGTCAGGGCGGCAATACAGCCGATAAACGTGCCGGCAATACGCAGCATGCCGCGATAGCGAATCGCCCCGGAATAGGGCTCGCCGCCGGCGGCAAACGCCGGGCCGGCGGCGACGATAGCCGCGGTCAATACAGCCCAGCGCGGCGTCTCAAGCTGAAAATGGAAGCCGACGAACAGCGCCAGCACTACCGCGCATGCAAGCTTAATCGCAAAGCGGAGATGCCGGGGAGCAATGGTATAAGTCCCCATGGCGATTAACCAAACTCGCGCAGGCGCATAGCGACTTTCTGGAAGAAGTTCGCCTGGCTGGCGTCACGATCTTCTTTACCGGTAATGACTACCGTCGCGGTAGTGCCCGATGGCCACAGGTTACCCTGCTGTTGGTCAAGACGAATACGCACCGGCACGCGCTGCGCCAGACGTACCCATTCCAGGTTGGAATCTACGGAGGCCATTCCTTTTGAGTCGCTGCTACTGCTGGCGTTCGTCACCCCCGCGGCGACGCTATCGACGGTGCCTTTAATCACCTTACTGCTGCCAAGCGGCGTAATTTCCGCACGATAGCCCGGACGCACGCCTTCCAGCTTGGTCTCTTCCAGATAGGCCACCACGTAGAAGGTGTTCTGTTTCACCAGCGCCACCGCCGTGGAACCACGGGTGATGAATTCTCCGCTGTAGACGTTCAGGTTGGTGACCCAGCCGTCGGCCGGGGCGCGAATCACGGTACGTTCGAGATCCAGCCTGGCTAAATCGCGGCTGGCTACCGATTTCGCCAGCTGATGCTCAACGGTTTGCAGCACGTTGTTCGCCTGGTCAATCTCTTCGCGCGACATCGCCTGCACGCCAAGTTTGTTGCGTCGCCCGGCCTCAACGCGTTTTTCCTGCGCCAGAGTCTGGTAGTAGGAGACGTCGGCTTCGGCTTCGGCCAGCGCTTTTTGGTAACGAGGTTGGTCAATAACGAACAATACCTGGTCTTTCTTAACCAGTTGGTTATCCTTGACATTCACCTGCGAAATCAGCCCTGACACGTCCGGAGCGATGGCGACGATATCGGCGCTAAAGCGCGCATCTCGCGTCCACGGCGACGCGGTGTAGTACACCCATGCGCGAAAAATGGCGATAAACGCCAGAATAACCAGTATCACAGTGATGGCGGTACGGAGGATATTTCTTGTTAGTGTTTTCACATCGACCTCAAACGAACAAGCGCGATATCAGATAAAACAGACAGCAATACAGCGCAGTATTAAACAGTGCAGGGTGCCAGACAAAATCATAAATACCGGTCGGAACCAGCAAACGGTGCACCAGCC
>CABUCP010000362.1 GCA_902490055.1 uncultured Klebsiella sp.
ACATCACCAATGAATGGCGGTTTCCTTACCGCCATAGCGCCGTCATCAGAGTTTACCGCTGCGGAAAAATCCACACATCATCTGCCGGCAGCGTCAGATGACAATGTTCGGCATCGCGCAGGGCGGCGCCGTAGGCGCGGATGGCGAAATCATCGCCCTGGGTACGGAACAGATATTCCCAGCGATCGCCGAGGTACATACTGGTCAGCAGCGGCAGTTGCAGGCTGTTATCCTGCGCTGAGCCATCGAGACGCAGGCGTTCAACGCGGATCACCGCCGTCGCTGGCTGGCCGACGCTAACCCCTTCGCCCGCGCGCCCCCACAGCGCCCAGCTGGCGCCTTCAACCCGCGCACGTCCGTTTTCCAGCGCCGTCACCTTACCGTGCAGGCGGTTGTTGCTGCCCATAAACTCGGCGGCAAACAGCGTTGCCGGATTGCCGTACATCTCCTGCGGCGTCCCCTGCTGCTCGATTACCCCATTGTTAAGCAGCAGGATACGATCGGATATCGCCATCGCTTCATTCTGATCGTGGGTGACCATCAGCGCCGACAGGCCCAGTTTGATAATCAGCTCGCGCAGGAACACCCGCGCCTCCTCGCGCAGCTTGGCGTCGAGGTTAGACAGCGGTTCATCCAGCAGGATCACCGGTGGGTTGTAGACCAGCGCCCGGCCAATCGCCACGCGCTGCTGCTGGCCGCCGGACAGCTGATGCGGATGGCGGTTGCCCAGGTGCCCCAGCCCTAGCTGGTCGAGCACGCTCTGCACCCGCTGTTTAATCTCACCGCTGGCCACCTTACGCAGCTTCAGCGGGTAGGCCACGTTGTCGAATACCGTTTTATGCGGCCACAGCGCATAGGACTGAAACACCAGTCCGAGATTACGCTCTTCCGCCGGAATTTCACTGCGCGGGCTGCCGTCATAGACCACGCCGTTGCCGATGGCGATCCGCCCGGCGGTTGGTTTCTCCAGGCCGGCGACGGCGCGCAGCAAGGTGGTTTTTCCGCTACCGGATGGCCCGAGCAGCGATACCACTTCCCCGCGTTTAAGCTCCATCGACACCCCTTTCAGCACCGGATTGTCGCCGTAGGTCAGATGCAAATTGTCTACCGATAATTCAATCATGTAATTTCACTCCAAAGCGCAGGGCGATACCTAAACCCACCACCACCAGCAGAATATTGATAAAGGACAGCGCCGCGACGATATCAATGGCGCCGGCGGCCCACAGCGATACCAGCATCGAACCGATCGTCTCGGTCCCCGGGGAAAGCAGATACACACCGGTTGAATACTCGCGTTCAAAGATCAGGAACATCAACAGCCAGGAACCGATAAGGCCGTAGCGCGACAGCGGCACGGTCACGTGGCGGGTGATCTGCCCGCGCGTGGCGCCGGTACTGCGCGCCGCCTCTTCCAGCTCCGGCGCCACCTGTAGCAGGGTTGACGAGATAAGGCGCAGGCCGTAGGCCATCCACACCACGGTATAGGCCAGCCAGACGCTGAAAATGGTGTTACGTAACGCCCGCAACTGCACAATCAGATGTTCGCGCAGCCAGTCGGCGACCGGCAACGCCGACAGCCAACCGTTCTTCAGTGACTGATCGAGCCACATCGGCACAAACAGGAACACCCACAGGAACGCCAGACCAGCCAGCAGGCCCGGTACCGCGCGCGGCACCAGCACGCTGTAATCAAGAAAGCGCGTCACGTTATCCGGTTTACGGTGCATGGCGATACCGATGAACAGATAGCAGACCACCGCCAGCGCGCCGCCGATAATCCCGATCGCCATCGAGTTGACGATCGCCCGCAGCAGGTTCGGTTGCTGCCAGATATTGCGAAACGTCGCCAGCGAAAGCTCATCCCACACCGAGACGCCGACGCCCCAGTTAGAAATAAAGGCCCGCAGCGCCACGCCCAGTAGCGGCACGCCAATGGTCACCGTCAGCCACGCCACCACCACCGCGCCGGCTACCCAGCGCCATTTACCCAGCGGTAAGGCGCGCGACTGTGACGCCTTGCCTTTCATGGTGACGAAGCGATTGGCGGTCCGCATCAACCGGCGCTGCAGCATCACCAACGGTATGGTAATGCAGATCAGCACCACCGCGACCGCCGCCATCAGATGGTAAGAAGGCGTCCCCAGCTTGTTGGTCAATTTATAGAGATAGGTCGCCAGCACCATGTTGCCTTCCGGATCGCCGAGCACCAACATCAGGCCAAAGACTTCGAGGCCAAGGAAGAACAGCAATACGCAGGCGTAGAGAATGGAAGGACGAACCATCGGCAGGCTTACCGAGGTCATCACCTGCAGCGGCGTCGCGCCGACGGTACGCGCGGCCTCTTCCACGTCCGAACCAACGCTGCGCAGCGCCGAAGAGATATAGAGATAAGCGTGCGGAACGTGCGTTAGACCGGCGATCACCACGATGCTGAACATCGAGTAGATATTCCACGGGACAAAGCCCAGCACCTGCTGCGCCCACTGCGACAGGAAGCCCACCGGCCCGGCGGCCACCACGTAGCCAAAACCCAACACCATCGGCGAGACAAAAATCGGCACCAGGATCAGCGGCTCAATAAAGCGCCTGCCGGGTAAATCGGTGCGCACCATTAAAAAAGCCAGAATGCCGCCCAACGGGATCGCAATCGCCACCAGGCCAAAGGCGAGAATAAAACCAGAACGTAATGCCAGATAAAAGTCCGGGTCGGTGAAAATAAAGCCAAAGGCTTCGAGACTCCACTCTTTTGAACGGGCAAAAAAAGGCGCGGAGAGGAAACTTTGCGTTACTATAAATAATAGCGGGACGTAAATAACCAGCGCCGTTATCAATACCACTACGCCGCGCGGTAGCCCCTGCCACTTTCTGCGTAATATATTCATCATTAATTCCCCTGGCAAAGTGCAGAGATAAATTATCAACTGAATACTGATACGATAATTCCCCTGGATACATTTCAGGGGAATTATCACATATAATTACTTTATTTTGCCGCCGCGGTACGCCATTGTTTGATAAATTCCAGGCGCTGTTTCGGCTGCAGATACTGCAGCAGACTTTCATCTACCGGGATTGGCTTCAGCGCGTTGCCGAGTAATTTCGTCATGCCATCGATATCATTTTTACCTTCGATATCATTACGAATGGACGGAATATCAGCCTGGGAGGCAAGGATAGTTTGTCCTTTTTCCGACAGGACGTAGTCAAACCACAGCTTTGCCGCATTCGGGTGGCCGGCTTCGGCGGTAATAAATGATACGCGAGACAGCACCAGTACGTAATCTTTCGGGTAGGCAATGCCTAACGACGGGTCGGTTTTGGCCCGCGCTTCGGCATAAGAACCGAGGATGTTATAGCCGATCAGGTTTTCACCGGAGGAGACGCGCTCCATCATGGTGCCGGTAGAAGATTGTACCGTCAGGCCGCCTTTCGCGATATTCGCCAAATCGGCAAAGTAGTTGGCATCAGCCTTGCTATCCTGCACCGCCAGCATGAAGCCAAGCCCCGACTTCTCGATATCGTAGGTCGTCACTTTGCCTTTAAATTTATCGGCCTGCCCGGCGATAAGTTTAGCCAGCGCGGTATGTGAATCCGGCACGTCATTTTGCGCAATCAGCCGTTTGTTGTAGATAAACACCACCGGCTCGTAGGTCGTGCCGTAGGCTTTTTGCTGCCACACCGCCCATTTCGGCAGCTTGCCGATTTCCGGCGAGGCGTAATCTTCCGCGTAATCGGTGGCTAATTTCAGTGCGGTGTCCATTGAAGAGCTCCACACCACGTCGCCGCTGCCGCCGCCGGCGGCCTGTTCACTAATATAACGGTTGTACAGCTCGGTGCTGTTCATATCGTTATACTCGACTTTAATCCCAGGATATTGCGCCTCAAAGCCCTTAATTAACGGCCCTGCCGCTTTGGTGTCGGTTGTGGAATAAACCACGACTTTGCCCTCTTTTACCCCGGCATCAACGACTTTTTGATAATCTGCCGGGTAGCCCTGCGGGACCTCCGCTAACGCGGAGCAAGAGAAGACTGTCGTCAGTGAAACCACTAAACCACC
>CABUCP010000363.1 GCA_902490055.1 uncultured Klebsiella sp.
CCCTCTCTGGATACCGAAGAGGGACAGACCGCAGCCGATGAGTGGGACGAGCGTTAATTACTCGTAAGGGCCGTGACTGGCGTCCAGCGGCAACAGTAGCGTATCGAATACCAGCGAAAACGGTAGATCGAGAATGGTCAGATAGCGCCAGCCTGAATCGCGCACATCCCACTGCACGCCAGGATAATACTGGTTGCCATGGCCCTGCCCCGGCACCGTACGGCTGATAATGCTGCCGCAGCCGCTGAGCACCAGCGTCATGGCGATAACCAGAAATATTTTCATCAACATCCTCGACTTTCAGACAAAAAAATACCGGCACACTTGCCGGTATTTTCCTTAACGTACGGCTTACTTAGATTTTAACGCCAGCGGGTTCAGCGTGAGTTGCTGATAAGCGCCGACCCAGGAGGAGTATTTCTCCGGGGCGTTCCACACCCGATAGTGCAGGCGCGACAGCGTTACCGGGTCGCTTAACAGCACCAGACGGCGGTCGCGGTTGAGTTTATCAGGGGTTTCATTTAGCGCCTGCTCAACGTGGCGTTCGCGGGCGATATCCAGGATATGACCGTGACGGTGACGCGCCGTTGCCATTGCCGTCGCCAGGGCGTTAAACGATGGATTAAACACCGCATGCATAAAGCCATCGCCCAGAGAACGCTGACGGTTTAACGTCAGGTAAGCATCGGTATCTTTCAGCACCTGCGGCGGTGAATACTCTTCCGGGATCAGGAACAGCTTGCAGCGTTTACTGCGCAGCCCGACCGTCGCGCGACTGGAAATCGCCGAGACAAACGGAGAGAGGATCAGCGAGACCACAATTGGCGCCAGCCAGAACAGGAAGCGTAAATCCAGCCACGCCATACCGACCGCCCACACCAGACCCAGCAGCATCTGCGAGCCGTGACGCATAAAGGCCTCGCCCCACGGAGTTGAGTCATCATCGCGCTGCGGCGAGTTCCAGACCACTTCCCAACCGAGGAACGCGCTGACCACAAACACGGTATGGAACAGCATACGCACCGGCGCCAGCAGCACCGAGAACAAGACCTCCAGCAGCAGAGAAAGCGTCACGCGGAAGAATCCGCCGTACTCTTTCGGCCCCTTACACCACACCAGAATGATACTCAGCAACTTCGGCAGGAACAGCAGCACCATCGTCGAGGCAAACAGCGCGATAGCCAGTTCCGGACGCCACTGCGGCCAAACCGGGAACAGCTGACGCGGCTGCAGGAAGTACTGCGGCTCGGTCAGGGCATGCACCACCTGCAGCGCCGTTGACAGCGCAAGGAACATAAACCATAGCGGCGCCGACAGATAGGACATGACGCCGGTCAGGAACACCGCGCGGTGAACCGGGTGCATCCCTTTCACCAGGAACAGACGGAAGTTCATCAGGTTCCCCTGACACCAGCGACGGTCGCGCTTCAGTTCATCCAGCAGATTCGGCGGCAGCTCTTCATAGGAACCGGGCAGATCGTAGGCGATCCACACGCCCCAGCCTGCGCGGCGCATCAACGCGGCCTCGACGAAGTCATGCGACAGAATCGAACCGGCAAAGTTACCCTCGCCCGGCAGCGGCGCCAGCGCACAGTGCTCAATAAACGGCTTCACGCGGATAATGGCGTTGTGGCCCCAGTAGTGTGATTCGCCGAGTTGCCAGAAGTGTAGACCCGCGGTAAACAGCGGGCCGTATACGCGGGTCGCGAACTGCTGGCAGCGCGCGTACAGGGTGTCCATACCGGAAGCGCGCGGCGAAGACTGAATGATCCCCGCGTTCGGATTCGCTTCCATCAGGCGCACCAGGCCGCTCAGGCATTCGCCGCTCATTACCGAGTCAGCGTCGAGCACCACCATGTAGCTGTACTGACTACCCCAGCGACGGCAGAAATCATCGATGTTGCCGCTTTTGCGCTTCACGCGACGGCGGCGACGGCGATAGAAGATCTGGCCTTCGCCCTGCACTTCGGCAATCAGTTCCATCCACGCTTTCTGTTCGGCGACGCAGATATCCGGGTCGTAACTGTCGCTCAGCACATAGACATCAAAATGCGCGGCATTGCCCGTCGCTTTCACCGATTCCCAGGTGGCGCGCAGGCCGGCAAATACGCGATCGACGTCTTCGTTACAGATTGGCATGATAAGCGCCGTCCGGTGTTCCGGATTCAGCGGCTCATCGCCAACGGTGGAGGCGGAGATACTGTATTTATCGCGGCCAATCAGCAACTGTAGAAAGCCCATCAGCGCGGTCCAGAAACCGGCCGAAACCCAACAGAAGAGCACCGCGAAGAGGATCAGAATGCCACTCTGCAGCACATACGGCAGCAGCTGCATAAAGGAGACCCACAGATCCTGGCCAACCATATCGGATGGATTGATCAGCGCCCAGCCCTGATACGGCAGGATAGTCTTCATATACCAGGTGGCAACGACCGTTTGCGCCAGCGTCAGCAGCAGCAAAATGTAGCGACGAATGGTGCCGACAGTACGCCATTTCTGTTCGCTTTCACGCTCTTCTTGCGTCAGGCGAGACAAGTAGCGCGGCGTCACGTCACGACCGCGCAGGCGATCCCAGAAGCGGCCTACCGGGTTGGTACGCCACGGGTCGGGGATCATCGAGGAACGTTTTGCTTTCGGCATCGCATGCAGCTGCGTGCGCCCTTCATCGTCTTTTACCAGCTGATCGCCGGCCAGAGAATCCGGCCAGCTATGCTCCAGTCGCGCTTTAACCGACCCTAACGGAGCGTCTTCATCACGCGGAAAATGATGATGCTCGGCGTCCAGCGCCTGATGTACGGCCTGCAGGCTGGTATCAGGCAATGCGGCCTTTTCTGCATCCGACAGCGGCAATGCGTCGATGTAGTTCGTTATCTTATTCATTGGCAGGCAGCTGATAGCTCCAGGTTTCGCTCAGCGTCTGATCGCCATTGACCAGCGCCGCGCGCATTTCCGTGGTTTTCTTCGGATCTTTCACTTTCACGCGCAGAGTCATACGCCAGCCCTTGATAACCGGGTTATAGCGCACGGCGTTTTCCACGATTTCGGCGTTATCGCCGATGCTCGCCTGCGCCGTTACCGGGGTATCCGCCGCCATTTTCTTCATGTCGGCGCCGGTGAAATCAACGATGAAAGCAATAGTGCCATCAGGCTGACGGATGAGGTTAGACTGCTTCACATCGCCGGTTGAACGGCGAGTCTGCACCACATAGGCGCTGTCAGGCGCATGCAGTTTGTCTTCATCGCGGCTGAAGGTAATAGAGTATTTGAAGTTCATCTCTTTACCCGGCTCCGGCAGTTGATCCGGGGTCCAGTAAGTGACGATGTTATCGTTGGTTTCATCGTTGGTTGGGATTTCAACCAGTTCGACTTTGCCTTTACCCCAGTCGCCTTTCGGGGTGATCCACGCGCTTGGGCGCTGATCGTAACGATCGTCGAGATCTTCAAAGCGAGAGAACTGGCGGCCGCGCTGCAGCAGGCCGAATCCTTGCGGATTTTCCATCGCATAGCTGCTAACGGCGAGGTGTTTCGGGTTATTCAGCGGACGCCAAATCCACTCGCCGTTGCCGGCAAGCATCGACAGACCGTTGGAGTCATGCAGCTCCGGACGATAGTTGGTGGTTGGCGACGGCTGATTTGGCCCGAACAGGAACATGCTGGTCAGCGGCGCTACGCCCAGTTTGCCGACTTTGTCGCGCAGATACACTTTGGACTGCACGTCCACGACGGTGTCGCGGCCCGGCATAATCACAAAGCGATAGGCGCCGGTCGCACGCGGCGAATCCAACAGCGCGTAAATGGTTAAGCGTTTATCGGTCGCTTTCGGACGCTCAATCCAGAATTCGCGGAAGCGCGGGAACTCTTCGCCTGACGGCAGCGCGGTGTCGATAGCCAGGCCGCGGGCGGAAAGCCCGTACACCTGCCCTTGGCCAAGAACGCGGAAATAGCTGGCTCCGAGCATGCTGACGATTTCGTCGTTTTTGTCTTTGCTATTGATCGGATACAGGACTTTGAAACCGGCGAAGCCGAGGTCTTTCACCGTGTCTTTATCGTGCTGGAC
>CABUCP010000364.1 GCA_902490055.1 uncultured Klebsiella sp.
ATTATAGTCACAAAAAATGCCGGTTTAATTTGCGATACGAATTAATTTTTCACACACTTTGCCGGTAAGTTATAAAACCGACCTTGTTACACAATAAAAAAGTGGCTTTGAAAATGAGCCTCATCGGGGTCTCATAGGGGGAATAAGATGAATATTTTAGGTTTCTTTCAGCGACTGGGTAGGGCGTTACAGCTCCCTATCGCAGTGCTGCCGGTCGCGGCATTGCTGCTGCGATTCGGGCAACCAGATCTGCTGAACGTACCCTTCATCGCGCAAGCGGGTGGGGCAATCTTTGATAACTTAGCGTTGATCTTCGCCATCGGCGTGGCATCGAGCTGGTCCAAAGATAACGCGGGTTCTGCGGCGCTGGCCGGCGCGGTAGGTTATTTCGTGATGACCAAAGCGATGGTCACCATCAACCCGGAAATTAACATGGGCGTCCTGGCGGGTATCATTACCGGCCTGGTCGCTGGCGCCGTTTATAACCGTTGGGCCGGTATTAAACTGCCAGACTTCCTGAGCTTCTTCGGCGGCAAACGCTTCGTGCCTATCGCCACCGGCTTCTTCTGTCTGATTCTGGCTGCCATCTTCGGCTATGTCTGGCCGCCGGTACAGCACGCCATCCACTCAGGTGGCGAATGGATCGTTTCTGCAGGCGCGCTGGGTTCCGGCATCTTCGGTTTCATCAACCGTCTGCTGATCCCAACCGGTCTGCATCAGGTGCTGAACACTATCGCCTGGTTCCAGATTGGCGAGTTCACCAACGCCGCAGGCGCGGTCTTCCACGGCGACATCAACCGCTTCTATGCCGGTGACGGCACCGCGGGGATGTTCATGTCCGGCTTCTTCCCGATCATGATGTTCGGTCTGCCGGGCGCCGCGCTGGCAATGTACATGGCTGCGCCGAAAGAGCGTCGTCCGATGGTTGGCGGTATGCTGCTGTCCGTGGCGATCACCGCGTTCCTGACCGGTGTTACCGAGCCGCTGGAATTCCTGTTCATGTTCCTGGCTCCGCTGCTGTATCTCCTGCACGCTATCCTGACCGGTATCAGCCTGTTCATCGCGACGGCGCTGGGGATCCATGCGGGCTTCTCCTTCTCCGCAGGCGCTATCGACTACGTGTTGATGTACAGCCTGCCGGCAGCCAGCAAAAACGTCTGGATGCTGCTGGTGATGGGCGTGGTGTTCTTCTTCGTTTACTTCCTGCTGTTCAGCGCGGTTATCCGCATGTTCAACCTGAAAACGCCGGGTCGTGAAGATAAAACCGACGATGTTGTGACTGAAGAAGCCAACAGTAACACCGAGGAAGGTCTGACTCAGCTGGCGACCAACTACATTGCCGCCGTGGGCGGCACCGACAACCTGAAAGCGATTGATGCTTGTATCACCCGTCTGCGTCTGACCGTAGCCGACTCGGCGAAGGTGAATGATGCAGCCTGTAAACGCCTTGGCGCATCCGGCGTGGTGAAACTGAACAAACAGACCATTCAGGTCATTGTCGGCGCGAAAGCGGAATCCGTTGGCGACGCCATGAAGAAAGTGGTCGCTCGCGGCCCGGTTGCGGCGACTGCCGCTGCGGCGGATAGCGCGCCGACTGCGGCGCCTGTGGCAAAACCGCAGGCGGTCGCTAACGCTAAAACCGTTGAAGCGCTGGTTTCCCCAATTACCGGTGAAGTGGTTGCGCTTGAGCAGGTGCCGGACGAAGCCTTCGCCAGCAAAGCCGTTGGTGATGGTGTTGCGGTGAAACCGACCGATAAAATCGTTGTCGCGCCAGCGGCGGGCACCGTGGTGAAAATTTTCAATACTAACCACGCGTTCTGCCTCGAAACTGATAACGGTGCGGAAATCGTTGTCCACATGGGTATCGATACCGTTGCGCTGGAAGGCAAAGGCTTTAAACGTCTGGTCGAAGAGGGGGCGGAAGTGAAAGCCGGCGAGCCGATTCTGGAAATGGATCTGGACTTCCTCAACGCCAACGCTCGCTCGATGATAAGCCCAGTGGTCTGCAGCAATAGCGATGATTACAGCGCGCTGGTGATTCAGGCTACGGGCAACGTGGTTGCCGGCCAAACGCCGTTGTTCGAGATTAAAGGCAAGTAAGGCTCCTGAGTAGAGTTTTGCCTCAGCGGCGCAGCGAAACCTGCGCCGCTTTTTTTTGCGTCAAATGCCCCCATATTCAGCAACGGATACGTATTTTGCGTAACTAATAGTTGTCTCTACGCCCTGCTTGTAAGATCATGTGCCGTTATACGTTGTTTACGCTTTGAGGAACCCGTGATGAGTGAGGCAGAAGCCCGCCCGACTAACTTTATCCGTCAGATTATCGATGAAGATCTGGCAACCGGTAAGCACACCACCGTTCATACCCGCTTCCCGCCGGAACCGAACGGCTACCTGCACATTGGCCATGCAAAATCCATTTGCCTGAACTTCGGCATCGCACAGGATTATCAGGGGCAATGTAATCTGCGTTTCGATGACACCAACCCGGTGAAAGAAGATATCGAATACGTAGAGTCGATTAAAAACGACGTGCAGTGGTTAGGTTTCCACTGGTCCGGCGACGTCTGCTATTCCTCTGATTACTTCGATCAGCTGCATCAGTACGCGGTTGAACTGATCAACAAAGGTCTGGCCTACGTTGACGAGCTGTCCGCCGACGAGATCCGCGAATACCGCGGTTCCCTGAAAGAGCCGGGTAAAAACAGCCCGTACCGCGATCGCAGCGTGGAAGAGAACCTCGCGCTGTTTGAAAAAATGCGCAGCGGCGGCTTCGAAGAAGGCAAAGCCTGCCTGCGCGCGAAAATCGACATGGCGTCGCCGTTCATCGTCATGCGCGATCCGGTGCTGTATCGTATTAAATTCGCCGACCACCACCAGACCGGTAATAAGTGGTGCATCTATCCGATGTACGACTTCACCCACTGCATCAGCGATGCGCTGGAAGGAATTACCCACTCGCTGTGTACTCTGGAGTTCCAGGATAACCGCCGCCTGTATGATTGGGTGCTCGACAACATCAGCATTCCTGTTCATCCGCGCCAGTATGAATTCTCGCGCCTGAATCTCGAATACACCGTGATGTCCAAGCGTAAGCTGAACCAGCTGGTGACCGAGAAGCACGTTGAAGGCTGGGACGATCCGCGTATGCCGACCATTTCCGGTCTGCGTCGTCGCGGCTATACCGCTGAATCCATCCGCGAGTTCTGCAAACGCATCGGCGTAACCAAGCAGGACAACACCATTGAGATGGCGTCGCTGGAATCGTGCATCCGTGAAGATCTGAACGAAAACGCGCCGCGCGCGATGGCGGTTATCGATCCGGTGAAACTGGTTATCGAAAACTACCCGCAGGGCGCAAGCGAGATGGTGACGATGCCTAACCATCCGAACAAGCCGGAAATGGGCAGCCGCGAAGTTCCGTTCAGCGCTGAGATCTGGATCGATCGCGCAGACTTCCGTGAAGAAGCCAATAAGCAGTACAAGCGTCTGGTGATGGGCAAAGAAGTGCGTCTGCGTAATGCCTACGTCATCAAAGCAGAACGCGTTGAGAAAGATGCAGAAGGTAATATCACCACCATCTTCTGTACTTATGATGCCGATACCCTGAGCAAAGACCCGGCTGACGGCCGCAAGGTCAAAGGCGTTATTCACTGGGTGAGCGCGGCGCATTCGCTGCCGGTTGAAATTCGTCTGTACGATCGTCTGTTCAGCGTGCCGAATCCGGGCGCGGCGGATGATTTCCTGGCGGTAATGAACCCGGAATCGCTGGTTATCAAGCACGGTTTCGCGGAACCGAGCCTGGCGAAAGCGCAGGCGGGAAAAGCATACCAGTTCGAGCGCGAAGGTTACTTCTGTCTCGACAGCCGCTATGCCACCGAGGACCACCTGGTCTTCAACCGCACCGTGGGTCTGCGTGATATCTGGGCTAAAATCGGCGAATAATTTGTTCACCGTTTAAGAAACGCCGCGCAATGCGGCGTTTTTTTTATCGCAGAATCAGTAGATTAAAAATCGATATTTTTTCGATGCGAATTAATCTTATTAAAAACC